>CAYLXU010000009.1:8302-19046 GCA_964388055.1 uncultured Candidatus Saccharibacteria bacterium
GCCTTGTTTAAAGTAAAAGGGAATCCCTCTGGCCGCCCAACCCCGCGCCGTCGATCAAGATAAAAACACCTTGGACACTCAAGATATAACTCAAGCTTCGAACGGCTTATTCGAAATGGTTCCGAAGATCCCGGATTGTATATGTTTCGTGTACGCCTCATTGATAAAAAATTAATTTATTCCTCGGCAAAATCTTTCTTAATCTCTTGAAACTCGTTCTCCACATGCCTAAGTCGCTCTTTCAGACTTTTAATGAGTATTGCTCCTTCTTTCACTTTGAGAAGCCCCTCCTCAACATCAACTTCCTTCTGATCAGAAAACCACTTCACAATATTCTCCAATTTTGATAATGACTCTCCAATTTTTTCTTTTTGCATGGTTATTGCTTTAAAAATTAACTTCTTCAACTTTTGATATGAATTCTCCTTCGTAAAGTTTTGCCGTAATCTTCTCGCCAACTTTTATATCTTCTATCCCCCTCACCACTTTTCCCTCCTTATTTCTGATTATACTATATCCTAATTTTAAATTTCGTTCTGGATTCGCGCCATCAAGATACGTTTCAAAAGATGCAAGTTTCTGTACCCACTCCCTCATTGTTCGTTCGAGCACCTGAACCAAAGTCCATCCAAACTCGTTGCTCTTTCTGCGCAACTCATTCATCCTCATTTCTATTCCACCGAGAGCGATACGCAACTGTTGTTCCATGTGCGTATACCGAAGGAAAAGCTGCTCAACATATCCAAGAAGTTTTCCAAACGACTCATCTACCGACACACAAAAATCTGCAAGCGTGGTTTCGAACGAATACGCCACGTCCTGCGTAAGTATTGGAAGCCCCTCACGAAGCCTCCTCCAAGACTCATTAATCGTCATTGCGGCAATTGAGGGCGTAGAGGTCGCCTTATCCGCAACAAGGCTCACAATCGGCACATCACGATCGTGTCCAATACCACAAAGTGTGGGAATCTTTGACCCAAATACGGCGCGCGCAACAAGTTCATTATTAAATGCCTGCAAATCTTCTAAACTCCCTCCCCCACGGATAATAACGAGCACATCGAGGTCAGGCATGTGCGCATTAAACCATCTAATCCCTCCAAGCACCTCGTCAACAGCCCGAACACCCTCTACACGCGCATCATAAAAATAGAGCGAGAAACCCATAGAATAAAGATTCTTTCTAAAATCATCAATCACCGCCCCAGTACGTGAGGTAATAATACCAACACGCCCAATAAATTCAGGGAGCGGACGTTTCCTATCAAACAATCCCTCCTGCTCGAGCTTCTTCTTAAGCATTTCGTACGCCTTCTTAAGAGTTCCCTCTCCCGCGAGCTCTAATGTATAAACCAAAAAACTTAGCCTCCCTTTTGGTTTATAAATATTTGGAGTTCCTCCCACTTTTACCTCCATTCCCTCCTCCAGAAATACCCCAAAACGCTCATACGTAGAGGGACGAATGTAGCAATTCATCACACTCTCATCGGTTTTGTCTTTAAGCGTAAAATAAATTCCGGACGGATGCGTCTGCACGCTCGAAACCTCTCCCCGCACAAGCACCGTTCTCTCGGCAAATATCCCGTTCAAATAATTCAAAAATCCACTCACTGAAAAAACTTTTTCTATCCCCATATCTTCACCTGCTTCGACATTGGCCTTCTCCACACTCACCAAAGGCGAATCCTCAAGGGGTAGTCGATTTCTAATAGAGGGGTTGGAGAAATCTCCCTCTTGGAGATAAGTCTTGGGTGAGTGTGGAGAACTTATATGGCACTCTCTGACTAATGCCAAAATCTCGCTTCCAAACTCTGCAAGCTTTTTCTTTCCAATTCCCTTTATGTCTGCAAGCGCTTCGTACGTAGTAGGTGCCTCTTCCGCAATTAGTTCAACAGTCTTGTTTTGTAAAATCTTAAAACGCTCAACACCAGACCTCTGCGCCGTATCATTCCTCCACAATACCAATTTTCTAAAAAGTTCATGATTCATGTTTCTTACACTATATCAATATATCAATGTTCCTTAAAAAAGAAAAAACCGAGTCCTACTCGGCGTTTTTATCCTTCAGCTAAGTCACAAATTGCACCTCCAAACATAAGTCCACAACTGGCGCCGATGCAAATACAAAAAGTTACCGCCGCACCAGAATTGTCCCCATAATTGACACACAAAAAAAATCCGACACACATTCCTACAATGGTAGTAAAAAGAATGAGGAGTGCACGTAGGTTTTTATTCACAAAACTCACTCCATCCTCCAAAGAACCATACACACAATACTATGAAAAGTTAGAAACAACAAGATATGAAGCAACCACCGCAGCTGTTTCTGCACGCAACGTAAGTACGCCAAGATTCGTACATATAAAATTATGCTCTTTTGCAAGCCTCCTTTCCTCATCGCTCCATCCACCTTCAGGACCAATAAAGATACCCACTTTCTTATCGCGAGCAATATCAACGTCCCTTATATGATTACCGCCAAAATCAAAAAATAAATTTATTTCATTCTGTTTTATGGAATTAAAAACAGATTTAAACTCCACTGGTACCCCAATGCGTGGAACAACACCCCTCCCAGACTGCTCGGCCGCCTCTTTAACTATCTTCTGAAGCCGATCGATTTTAGTATCCAATTTTACCGTATGATGAGTAAGGATGGGCACGATCTCTTTTACTCCTACCTCTGTCGTTTTTTGCGCCACCCACTCAAAATTTTCACGCTTTAAGAGCGCGCAATAGAGTATTACGTCGCATTTAGGTTCGCCCATATTTACCCTCCGTTCTAATACTTGAACCGTTACAGTGTCTTTTGTGAGACCGATAATCCATGTACGTACTTCATTCATGTTACCGTCACACAAGATAACCTCCTCCCCCTCCCGCAAACGAAGAACCCGTACAATCTGGTGCACAATTTCTTTGTCCTGTATTTCTATTGTGTCCCCCTGTATATTAAAAGAAACAAAAAAACGGATACTTCTCATAAAATTACTTTACCCAAAAACCACCAAAAAGAAAAACGGTGAATACCTTAAACATAATAGAAACGAAACTTGCTATCGACTTTTAATATCGAGACAGATACAATATGAGGGTTAGAAGAAAAAAGATTCCAATCCGAATTCTGCTCTCCTGGCAAAAAACCATGCTAAAAATTTTTAACACGCTTACCGAAAAGAAAGAGGCACTTAAGCCACGTAAACTAAAACGCGTACAGCTGTTTGTGTGTGGTCCTACCGTATACGACTCTGCACATATTGGCCACGCACGCACATATATTGCGTTTGACTTCATTGTAAAGTATCTTTCCAAACTCGGATTTAAGGTGTATTACCTCCAAAACATCACTGACGTTGATGACAAAATCATCATACGCGCAAAAGAAAAAGGAATAACACCCAAGGAGCTTGCGAGAATGTTCGAAAAGGCCTACCACGAAGACGAACAAAAATTACGTATCACAACGGTAACAAAATATGCACGCGCCACAGACTATATTCCCGCCATCGTCCGTCAGGTAAAAACGCTCCTCAAACGAGGGCACGCATATAAAATTGAAAACGATGGATACTACTTTGATCTTTCTACATTCCCACGCTACGGGGCGCTCTCAAAGAGAACTTCTCTCCAAGCCGAAGATGCAATATCACGCATAGATGAAAGCATAGGCAAACGAAACAAGGGGGATTTTGCACTTTGGAAGTTTTCTCGAGAAGGAGAACCTTATTGGGATACCGAGCTTGGACGAGGTCGCCCTGGATGGCATATTGAAGATACTGCCATTACTGAATCCGTCTTTGGACCACAATATGATATTCACGGTGGAGCTGTTGATCTCAAATTTCCCCATCACGAGGCAGAAATCGCCCAACAAGAGGCCGCCTCTAAAAAACGCCCTCTCGCAAAATACTGGCTTCACACCGGATTCCTTACAATAGATAGTGCAAAAATGTCAAAAAGTCTTGGAAACTTCATCACCATTAACGATTTTCTTCAAAAGAACGAAACACCTACGCTACCATTTGATGCAACCACCTTGCTTCGATATCTCATCCTCTCCCACCATTACCGTGCCCCAATAGACTTCACAACAAACCTACTCGTTCAAACACGCCAATCTCTTATGACCCTCCTTGACTTTGAAAAACGGCTCTCTTTATACGCAAGAAGGGTTCTTAAAATGAAGCCGGGAGATGATAAAAAAAACAGAAAAACAAAAAGCAGGGAGATTCTTCAATTCCACAAAATGCTCGAAAATGATTTTAATACCCCCCAGGCACTCGCGGTAGTCTTTGAAACCATCCACAAAATGAACACAAAAATGGATGCTCGCAAAGCAACAGTAACCGACATAAAAAATGTTCACGCTCTCCTCGTACTCCTTAATGAACTATTCGATCTGCGTTTTAGGACAGTACATATTCCGAAAGAAGTAAAAGATCTTGTTACACAACGCGAGGTGGCAAGAAAAGCAAAAAACTGGCAATTAGCGGATAATCTAAGAAATAAGATCGCCAACCTCGGGTTCTCTGTTGAGGATACTCAAAGAGGCCCCATCATTCACCCGTTGCACCAGTAACCAACAATTCAAACGTCCACACGTTATATACACGATATATACAACACCCGCATAGCAATCTGGGTTATCATTAAAAAAACCCTTTAAGTCCGCCAGGAAATCTTATTGAAGAACACGTCTCTTTTTTATGCCTGATAAAAATAGACAAGAAACGGTAAAGCTTCTTCCCCAAAACATAGAAGCAGAAGAATCTGTATTGGGTGCACTTATGATTGACAGGTTTGCAATGTCTAAGATTGCAGACATCGTCTCTGGGCGTGATTTCTACAAACCATCTCATCAAAAAATTTTTGAAAGCATGGTTCGTCTGTATGAAAAATCGGAACCCATTGATCTTGTAAGCTCTTCAAACAAACTTAAAGAGTTGGGGACGCTTCAAGACATAGGCGGATACAGTTACCTTACAAGTCTCGTGAACAAAGTGCCGACTGCCACACATATCGTGCACTATGCAAAAATAGTGCGTGAAAAAAGAATTTTACGAGACCTTATCAGCGCGGCGCACACTGTCGCTGCAGAGGCGTTCGAAGAACCAGAAGACATTGAACAATTTCTTGATCAGGCGGAATCGAGGTTTTTTAACATTTCGCAACAAACCTCCCAAAAACAATTTGTGCCAATGGCCCAAGACCTCCAAGAAGCATTTGGTCGTATCGAGCGTCTCCAGCAAATGGAAGAGGGAATTCGCGGTATCCCAAGCGGATTCAATGGACTCGACAATATCCTCTCTGGATTCCAAAAATCCGACCTTATCATTCTCGGCGCCCGCCCATCTTTCGGTAAAACATCCCTCGCTCTTGCAATAGCACGAAACGCAGCAGTAAAAGCAGGTGCCCCCGTAGGCATCTTAAGTCTTGAAATGTCTCGCGAACAAGTTATTGATCGTATTATTTCTGCAGAATCACGCGTACCTCTTTGGAAATTACGCACAGGAAAATCTCTCTCTGAATTGGAATTCGAAATGCTTCACCACGCGCTTGATCGACTTTCTCAAGCACCCATTTTCATTGATGACACAACATCGCCAAACATTCTCCAGATCCGGGCAATGGCACGCCGTCTCCAGGCAGAACGAGGACTCGCAATGCTTATCGTAGACTACCTCCAACTCATCCAACCACGCACCAACTCTGACAATGTGGTACAACAGATGACTGAAATATCCCGTGCATTAAAAGGGCTCGCGCGCGAACTGAACATTCCCGTCATCGCCCTCTCCCAGCTCTCTCGATCAGTAGATCATAGGGAAGTAAAAATTCCAAAGCTGTCTGATCTTAGGGATAGCGGTTCTATTGAACAGGATAGTGATATTGT
Source organism: uncultured Candidatus Saccharibacteria bacterium (assembly GCA_964388055.1). Lineage (GTDB taxonomy): Bacteria > Patescibacteriota > Minisyncoccia > UBA6257 > JACRHW01 > CAYLXU01. The sequence goes on from CAYLXU010000009.1 coordinate 14,199, forward strand.
TATGTTTATCTATAGAAAAGATAGAGATAAGCTGGAGCTCACAGAAGAGGAACGAAACGTTGTTGAGGTAATTGTTGCAAAACACAGAAATGGCCCACTAGGTAATGTAGCCCTCCACTTTGATCAAGAATATGCAACCTTCACCGCAATAGACAAACACCTCACCATCTAACATCTATGGTTCCCGATATTATTCATCAAAGCATTAAACGAATCGCACGACTCCCGGGCATCGGGCAACGTCAAGCATCTCGGATTGTCTTCTTCCTCCTCAGAACAAAACTCGGCGTTGCTTCTCCACTCGTAAAGGATCTCGAACAACTCCTCACCTTACAACCATGCCTCTCCTGCTCATTCCCGTGCATACCGAATTCACGAGCTCTTTGCCCCATATGCCAAGACCCAAAAAGAGACAAGCACACTATCATGATTGTTGAAAAAGAAACCGATCTTCTCACAATAGAAAAATCAAAGGTGTTCAACGGAACATACTATGTATTAGGGGGCCTTTCAAATCCAACACATACTGACTCAGACACCCAATTCGATCTCTCACCGCTCCATGCACGCCTTGCTTCATCTCCAGAAATAAAAAAAGAGCTTATATTTGCCCTCTCTCCAACGGCACAGGGTAACTTTACCGCAAACCAACTAGAGCGTTATTTTAAAAAATATAACGTTCATTTCACCCGTCTTGGAAGAGGTCTGCCAAATGGAGGAGACGTAGAATTTACAGATGAGGAAACCATCGCCGCCGCATTCTCAAATCGAAAATAAAAAAACCCGCATGCGTGCGGGCTTTTAATCTATAGAGGAACTGGAACACCCACGTAAAGTTTTCCATCGTACACAAGCACTGTCGGAACTTTTCCATCGGGATAACGTGACCCCAAACAAAGATTCGCATACCTCACGTCAAAATGTGCCCCATACTCAGAATAGTGTTTAAGTTCCAGGATAAGACGCTCTTCAAGAGTCAAGTCAAGATATCTCGCCTTACGTTTCTCATCTACTGTGGCATTCCCATTGAAGTGGATAACGTAGTTTTCGTATGGCCTTCGTGCCGAAGTAATACTGTTAAAATCACGCAAATCTCGTTCTGCTCCACGAAAATGATGCTGGCACACCAAAAACAAATGGTTAATCGCAATCCCTTTAGGAACAATAAGCAGTCTCCCACTCGGTGAAGGAAGAGACTCGAGAGACGCTTTTTCCAGATCCTTGAAATCAGTACGTACGGAGCAAACAGTTCTGTAAAAATGTTCCCATTTTTCAAGAACTTCTCGATCCATCTCCACACCCCCTATTCTCTTTACCCCGCTAGAAATGATTACGCCGCAATCCTCCAGGCTTGTGACAATATCACAAGGGAGACTTTTAACGGGGCTTACAAAAAAGGACCCTTAAAGAGTCACTTTTTCGATATTAACACGAAACAGTTTTTTTACAATTATCCGTTAATTTTAACAATTTTGACTTCGGAAAAATGCTGCCTGTGCCCCTTTTTCTTGCGATAACGTGTCTTGTTGTGATACCGAAACACGATTTTCTTATCATCTTTGCCCTGCTTAATAACCTTCCCTTCAACAGAAACACCCTCAAGCAAAGGATGCCCTAAAACAGTCTCGTCACCTCTCTGCACCATTAAAACCTCACCGAAAGTGTAAGAAGCACCCACTTCTACGGGAAGCTTTTCTATCTGAATGGTATCCCCCTCTTGGATAAGATACTGTTTTCCGCCTGTTTTTATAATCGCCAACATAGGAAATATATACAAAATAATTACTGAATGATTATACATAACTTCTCAAAAAAAAGCAAATCCAATGTACACCATCGTTAGATTAGTGACACACACTCGACACAAACCCTTGCCACTCGCATATACCTCTGTTATCGTATAGTCAGAAACTTGAGAGGAGTAAAATCATGGCAAAAAAGGCCCTTCTTGTGGTAGATGTTCAAAACGACTTCTGTCCCGGAGGAGCACTTGCGGTAAAAGATGGCGACAAGGTAGTAGGACCCCTCAACACCATGATCCGGTACGCTCGAAAGAATGGATGGATTCTGGCTGCGTCAAGAGACTGGCACCCCAAGAAAACAAGCCATTTCGATACATGGCCTGCCCACTGCGTGCAAGGATCAGATGGGGCACGTTTCCACAAAGATCTTCAAAGACAAGGACTTTACACATTTTCAAAAGGCACCAAACCCAATGAAGATGGGTATTCCGCTTTTGATGGAACATTGACTGCACGAGAAGATGGTACCACGCTTCTAGAGTTTCTTCGTTTCTTTAGGGTCACGGATCTTTTTGTGGGCGGACTTGCAACTGACTATTGTGTAAAGGCAACCGTGCTCGATGCCATAAGGCATGGTTTTAAAGTCACAGTGCTTATCGACGCATGTCGCGCTGTAAACAGAAATCCGGAAGATGAACAAAACGCAATTGCGGAAATGATTGCAGCAGGAGCCATCACCATAACCACACAAGAGACACTTAAGAACGAAATGGGTAAGTAAGTGGCTTGGGGAGACATTGATGCGACATTTATCCCTGATGAATATTGTGACTGTGAGTGTCATTCACTTCCTTATTTCAAACAAAGGGTGTGTCCTGCCTGTTATTACATTGATGGGAATACACGACGCATCGCAGCGATTGATGCGCACTTCAAAGAAGTAAAAAAACAAAGACCCCGAACTTAGTCAAGGGGTCTTTTTCTTTTTTAAAATAATATCTACTCCCAACGGAAACGCCTTTCCTCTTTCTTCCTTCCGTGTTTCTTTTTCTTAGACAGACGCTGTTCCTTTGCACCTCTGGTCGGTTGTGTCTCAAACCGTTCCTTCGGGACCACAAGTGCACGCAAAATCCGCTCCTTAAGCCGCCTGCGCGCTCTCGTTCTATTCTGCTCACGCTCGCGCTCCTCACTACATTCAACAAGAAACTCTCCCTCATCGGTCATAGAACCTGGATAAAGCTCTCGAAGTCGCGCTAAAAGCGCCCCATCTTTCACTCGCACACGAAGACGTACTGCAGTTTCAACCTTATTTACATTCTGTCCTCCATGCCCACCCGAACGGAAAAAATCCTCTTTTATAATCTCAACACCATACTCCTCAAACATTTCACCTGTCCCCTTTCCTGGGTCACTATTTTGTTCATTCATAAGAAGAACTGTTCTAATTATACCACTTTTTTCACATTAGGTCAAAAGTACTAGATATACACTACTACACGTTAAGTGAAATCAGATAAAAAACTCCTAGGAGTATTAACACATTGATAAATAATGTAAACCAACCAAGGAGATAGGCAAACGCACGAATGCGTCCACATAAAATAACACTAAAATAAAAATTTAATAATGAAATTAAAAATACTCCAACAAGAACCATATAAAAATCTGCCTTACTTCCCAAGACATCAATTCCGCGCATTAAATCATAATGGGTAATAAAAACACCGCTGATCCCATATGTGTATACTGCAACGTACACTGCTCCAAACAAAATCAATATCAGACTTATTCCATATAACAGTAATATTTTTTTTGGCATGGCGTTTAATATAGATGTGGATGTTCCAAATGAATAAGTGCCGCAACTACGGCCTGTTTCGTATATTCTTTGCGGGTGAGAATGCCCCTTGTAAGTACTCCTATAATACCTTCTGCAGATCCAAGTTTTGAATTCGTAGTAAGCCCCATTTTGTTAAATGCCCGAGTTGAGTCTAATCCTTCTTCCAAGATAAGCCGTGTAACCTCTCGGGGAAATTCAAACGCGGAGGAAAACCCAAACGAAAACTGTACCCCATCGTAAATGGCGCATACACACACATCCATGTATCCTGTTTTCGTGTGTGGCACCGCCATGAGCCCGCTCTCAATTCCAAGACTGTATACGCAATCCACGAACACCTCCTTCGCCCTATTCATCGCCCCTCGCATTGTTTCCTCAAGCGACTTTGGCTGAGCCGAAACTCCAGAGTTTGCCTCAACAGAGACAAGATCGACTTTACCAAACGCATCAAAAGAAAACAGGGCCTCTTTTACGGCCTCAACTTTCGCATTATTAAGAGATGCTACAATAATTTTCATGTATATATGGTAACCGACTTTTTCTCAATTAAAAAGTATCTTTAAAAAAATAAGGGGGTAATACCCCCACCATAAAAATTCCTAATTCTATTTTATTTGTATTAAATCATTCCCGATACTATTCATCAATAATCTCGTAGAACTGGTCACCCCAACCACACACATTGTCGGCTAGAGCAATGATCTCTCTCTTTGTTTCCTCATCTATTCCTGTGATCTCAAAAATGGCGGAACCGTCTTCCTGCATAACACGCTTTACATCCCCACCGTCGTAAAGACATAAAGTAATAACCATAAACATGCTCTGAGTATCAAGCGGCATACCTCCCCTAAAGCCCTCATCCCGATTCGTTGACTTCAGGTGCATCTTTAGTGTGCCACCCTTACTCGTCTTCTCTCTCGCTTCTTCCCGATTCATCTAAAAACATCCTCTCATGGTGCTGGTAATAGTATATCATGTTTTAATTAATCCGTCTAGATACACACGCTATACAAACAAACCCGAATAAATATCGTCACTGCAAATATCAATACAAGCGCGCCAAAGAACCGATTTATAAATCCCAAAATATGATCATCTATTGGTTCTCACGATGTGTCCACCAAACTACCCCTCCCTTAAAAAATTGAACGGTGCCGTTTCGATAAAAAGAGCACATGTTGCAGCAAGAAGGCCCATATCACGAACTGTAATATCGCTAATGCCGACCGTAATGAGAACAACGACGAGGTGTGCTGAAGCAAGAAG
>CAYLXU010000010.1:0-18480 GCA_964388055.1 uncultured Candidatus Saccharibacteria bacterium
CCAGGCACATTAAAACTAAATCTCCCCGGCTTATACCCACGCACACGCGCATCCTCCGTCGAAGTAAATAAATCTCGTATGTGGGTCCACGCCCCCACATATGTTGCAGGATTTGAACGTGGGGTGCGCCCAATGGGAGACTGATCAATAGTAATAACCCGATTAATATATTCTAGACCCAAAATCGCATCACAAGATCCTGGTTTATAATTTGCACCATTAAACTTGTTTGCGAGGTATTTGTAAAGAACATCGTAAACGAGCGTACTTTTTCCGGAACCAGACACCCCAGTCACGCATGTCATTTTTCTTAAGGGAATATCTACATCCAGGTTTTTAAGGTTGTGTGCTCGAGCGCCTCGTATTTTTATTGATTCATCGATCTTTCCACCCCTTGATTTCACCGCTCGCCTCTTCTCTGGAACCCGAATTTCCTTCACGCCCCTTAGATAATCAAGTGTAAGAGACTGTATTTTCTTATTCTTTAAAATCTCTGGAATCCCCCCTTCTGCCGTAACGCGACCCCCATGTACGCCCGCCCCCTCACCAAAATCGACAAGATGGTCTGAGGCGCGGATAGTGTCTTCATCGTGTTCAACAACTACAATTGTGTTCCCAAGGTCACGCAAATCTTGAAGAGTTTTTATAAGTTTCGCGTTGTCCCTTTGGTGAAGTCCTATGGTCGGCTCATCAAGCACGTATAACGTACCCGTAAGACGTGAGCCTATCTGAGACGCAAGCCGAATTCGTTGTGCTTCTCCACCCGACAAAGTTCCCGCACGCCTATCCAAAGTAAGATACTCTAGCCCGACGTTGCTAAGAAACTTGAGTCTATTTTTTATCTCTCGAAGGGGCGCTTCCGCAATGCCAAGCACATTCTCATCCTCGAGAACGACATTTTCAAAGTCATCAAAAAAGTGATATGCATCTTCCACCGAAAACTGAGTGATATGTGTTATGTTCACTCCGTTAATCAAAACGGAGAGACTCTCCTTTCTCAATCTTTTCCCCGCGCACACCGTACACAACTTCTCGGACCACGCATCTTGCGTACCAAGCCCATGACACTCCTCACACGCACCATAAGGGCTATTGAAAGAAAAAAGACGTGGCTCTATCTCCGGAAAGGAAAATTCATCCTCCGGACAAGAAAATTTTGTGGAAAGAGTAATTTCTCTCTCGCCAATGCCAATAGTAACAACATCGTTCCCATATTTAATTCCTGATTCGATTGCCTCCGAAAGGCGAAGACGATTTTCTTTCTCTTTTAAATCAAAAGTAATCGGAATCCTATCAACGATAAGTTCAATAGTATGCGTCTTATAGCGACTTAATGTGATACGTTCACGAAGGGAATATATTTTTCCATCGATACGCACCTCACTAAAACCCGCATTCAAAAAATCATAAAGCATTTGGTAGTACTCACCTTTACGCCCACGCACAATTGGTGCAAAAAGAGTAATCAAGTTATCTGCTCTTTTTGCGCTTGGTATAAACGTATCCCCCTCCGCAAAAAAAGCATTTTTTGAAAATCCAACCACCGCATCTACCATCTCTTCCTTTGTCATCTTTCGAATCTCTTTTCCACACGTGGGACAATGCGGTTTTCCCATGCGCGCAAAAAGCACGCGAAGATAATCATAGATCTCTGTAATAGTTGCCACGGTAGACCGAGGATTTGCCGAATGACTTTTTTGGTCGATTGAGATCGCAGGAGAAAGACCTTCTATGTCATCAACATCTGGTTTATCCATCTTTCCCAAAAATTGCCTTGCGTATGCAGAAAGAGATTCAATATACCTCCGTTGTCCTTCTGCAAAAATAGTATCAAAGGCAAGAGAAGATTTTCCTGACCCCGAAGGTCCGGTAAAGACAATCATTTTTCCACGCGGCAACTCCAAATACACATTCTTTAAATTATGCTCCCGTGCTCCTTTTATAATTATCTTTTCTTGTTTCATGTGTGCGAAATGATAAAGCGCCCCACCTTTGAGATTTATGGGGACACCTACCTCAAAAAGGATAAGCTGGGTAACCACAAAAGTCAATCATAAATATTGCAATAATAATAATTTTGTGTTATAATTTATCTAGTTCGTTAGAAACGAGGTGAGATAATGAGCAACCCAAAAGACAAAATTGCTGTTCACCCTTCCTATATCCGAGGGGCAATGGCAGCCATGGATCGCTACCGAACAGACCTACCTGAAGCGGTTATACGTCTTGAAAAAAATCGAGAAACCCTCGAATCGCTCCGTACACCCACGTGCCTTACGCTTCGTGATGTGTATACGGGTACCGTAGTAATTACCCCGCATGTAAAAAACTGTAGATTGTGTAGAGCATATATCGACTCGTATCAAGCATTGGAAAAAGAACAAGCTTCGCTGGGCTCAAAAATTCGCAGAACGATTCACAATATAAAATCTTGGCTCTTGCAACCTTTGTCTCCCCGCACATAGAAATATAGAAACTGCCCAAACTGGCAGTTTTTCTTTTTCTTGCTATTTTATATATTTCGTGGTAAAAAATATACAGTTCGTTAGAACGGAGGGAAGAAGAATGCAACTCTTCTTTACGTGGGAAGAGCGGATGCTTATCCTGGATGCATTTATCTTGTCAGAAATAGTAGAAAAAAAAGATAAAATCTTCAACGGAATTGAGAGTATTGCGGATAGGTTGGACCAAAAAATTCATATACTTCGACGTGCCTTGCCGGAACTAGAAGCAGAAACACACATACCAAGAGAACTTGTAATTGAGAGGCTCCAACTTATGTACCTCGACGGGGAAGTTGCAATGAAGAAACACAAAAACGCAGACTGGTCTCCAGAAAAACTCACAATTAAACGGTGGACATCGTGGTATGTTGGCTCATTAACTTACTTTGAGGTTACAGAGCTTGGAAAACAACGTATTAGAAAGTATGAAACAATGACGGCTCAAAAAATGAAAGACACGCTTACCCAGAGATAAAAAAGAACAGACCCGCTAACTAGCGGGATTTTTATTATCTGCTATACCATATCGTAGTACCATTTCTGCACATGTTATTTTTTCTTCGCTTGTTTTGTTAGTTCTCTTATTTCATCTCGCAAAAGGGCGGCCAATTCAAAATCCAAACGTTCTGCCGCCTCGCGCATTTCTTTCTCCTTTTCCTTTAGATAACGATCCATTTCCCTTCTTGACTGTGGAACTGGTCGCATCTCTAGTTTAAGAATTCTCTCTGTCGGCAAGATATCCGAAATTTCCTTCATTACCGTACGGGGTACAATGTTGTGCGTCTTATTATATGCTAACTGCAATTCTCTTCTGCGATTCGTTTCCTTTACCGCACGCTCAATAGAACCCGTCATTGTATCTGCATACATAACTACCTGCCCACGTACATTCCGTGCTGCACGACCAATTGTTTGAATGAGGGACGTCTCGCTCCTTAAAAATCCTTCTTTATCTGCGTCAAGAATCGCGACAAGAGATACCTCAGGCAAGTCAAGTCCTTCTCGCAAAAGATTTACCCCCACAAGCACATCAAATTCACCCTTCCTCAAACCGGTAAGAATTCGAACGCGATCCAACGTTTTCACATCACTATGTAAATAAGATACTTTCATACCAGCATCTTCCAAATATGAGCTCAAATCCTCTGCCATTCGCTTTGTAAGGGTCGTAACAAGCACCCGCTCTTTTGCAGATACTCGCTCCTTAATACGTGGGATAAGATCGTCGACTTGACCCTGCACTGGATGCATGAGAATCTCCGGATCCACTAAACCCGTTGGACGAATAATCTGTTCCACGACTTGTGTGCTATGCGCGTATTCATAATCGCCTGGAGTTGCAGATGTATAAATAATCTGAGGAATTCTTTCTTCAAACTCTTTGAACGTTAATGGACGATTATCTGCAGCCGATGGGAGCCTAAAACCAAATTCCACCAAGGTCTTTTTACGCGATGCGTCTCCCGCATACATTCCCTGAATTTGTGGAACCGTCACATGAGATTCATCAACAACCATCAAGAAGTCTTTAGGAAAATACGCAAGCAATGTATCAGGCGGTTCCCCTGAAGCACGCCCAGAAAGGTGTCGTGAATAATTTTCGATACCATGGCAGTAACCCACCTCACGCATCATTGCGATGTCTGCCTTTGTGCGTCTTTCTAACCGCTCTGCTTCAAGATATTTTTTCTCTCCTTCAAAAAAACGAAGTTGTTCCTTAAGCTCTTCCTGAATCGCGCGAATCGCCCGCTCACGCTCAGAAGCACCTGTAATGAAATGTTTCGCGGGTGCAAATACAACCTCTTTCAATTTTGGTGTTTTCTCAGGGCGAAAACCAGTTACTGGATCTACCTCATAAATATCTTGAACGATTCCATCTCGGAGAGAGAACGTATATATGACTTCCCTATCTGGGGGCATAATCTCCCAATTGTCCCCACGCACACGAAAGGTGGCACGTTTTAAATCTGCAGTCGTACGATTAAATTGAAGCTCGATGAGCTTTTTTATGAAATCTGTGCGCAAAAGAACATCCCCCACCCTTATGTGAAGAATGTTCTGCTTGTATGCCTCCGGCGCACCCAACCCATAAATACAGGAAACAGAAGCGACAATAATCACATCATTACGTGTCAAAAGCGATGTGGTTGCCGCATGACGCAGTTTATCAATTTCTTCATTAATCATTGCTTCCTTGCCAATGTAGGTATCAGAAGAAGGAATATATGCTTCCGGTTGGTAGTAATCATAATAGGAAACAAAGTAATGAACTGCATTGTTAGGAAAAAGCTCACGAAACTCGTTACAAAGTTGAGCTGCAAGAGTTTTATTATGGGCAATAACAAGTGTTGGTTTGTTTACCGCTGCGATGACATTCGCTATTGTAAACGTCTTTCCAGATCCTGTAACCCCAAGTAGTGTCTGATGTTTTACCCCTTTTTTTAAACCGGAAATAAGCCCCTCGATGGCTTTTGGTTGATCTCCTGCAGGCACTTTTTTTGAAATCAGTTGGAATGACATGATGACTATTTTACAACAAAAAAGGGGCATGTAAACCCCATTTAATTATTATTTCTTTAAATTAGCCCTTTTGAGTGCCTTATTCTTTCTTCTATGTTGTCTCAATTCCCCCGTAGTAATAACCCGTTTTGCCTTTCCTGTGAATGTCCTACTGCCCTCAATCCATCTTCCACGCTCTTCATGACCACAATCAAGACATACGTAGACACACCAGATTGGAAGCGCCACACAGTCATGCGCTTCCAAAAAGTTCTGGTGCCGACACATACGCCGAAGATCTCTCAAAAGACGAATTCGAATCGTTTCCATCTTTCTCTCTTCTCTATAAAAATACTCGATTCTCGCCCTCAAATGTCCCTCATCCTGCAACATCAATCACCTCCTTCGATTTTTCTACGAATGATAATGAAATTCGTGTAATCGCTGGGATCATAAAGATCATAAGTGAGACATTTCGTTTGAATGTATTCGGTAGAAATCTCGATATTCTCAAAAGTCACTCCAGGCCATTTTTCTTGAATCAGTTCCAAAATTGATTCAAGAGTATGTTCACCAGATAGATATATTGTACATTCATCATCCTCCGGCCAAAATTCATTACTAGGCACTTTCTATCTCTCCTTCCTTGCTACACCACCTTTTTAGATTTTAAGTGGCCTTTAACAAAATAACACGTTTTAATGTTTATGTCAAAAATAAAAACGCCGCACGGGCGTATTGTTATATTACGGTGATGTCTTAACGATACCGTTTTCATCAACATAGTATGTCTCCACTTCTATGTCCGCAAAACGTTCGTGCAAAACTCTTCGCGCTTTTCCATGTTCCCTTTTATGAAATTCGAACTCCGCGAGAACGTCTTTAGAAAATCGTCCCGACCCTCCATATGCACCACAATCCTTATGAGTAAATACCAAAACCTTGTGCGCGTGATGCAATGAAATGGATTTCTGAAGCTCTCTCAGACAATATCTCCTATCAACTTCTTGCTCTGGAGACGCAAGAATCTTTCCCCCTCCAGCAACGGAACTCAAGTCCACCTCGTTATACCCATCCTTCGTTAAAAACGTGTCTACTGCATCAGAAAAACGATTGTCAAAACATCTCACCACAAATGCATCCGCAACATAATGTTCCAACGAAATATCATGCTTTAATACATACCCTACACCAAGATTACTCTTTGCTACTTTTGGAGAATGTTCCCCACCCTTGTTTCCTATTTGAGATATAAACCAAGAAGCTACGGCGCAAAAAAACAGTATGACTGACACCCAACGCGCTCGACGTCGCATTCGATACCCCCTTCTTCGGGCACATAACCAGTTTTTAAAAAACTGATCATTCTATAACATAAAAAAGGGTCTAAAACAACTCCCACAAAATCTAAACTAAATGATATAATTTCCTTCAGAACATTGAAAGGGGGTGTAAGCAAGTGACCGAGCAATTTCGCAACATTGATTTTTCAAATATTTGCAAAAAACATAAGCTTGTATCACTGCGCTTCATTACACAGCTTTTTAACGGAAGTGGAACCCAAGTTGTAGAATGTATATTTGGTGTAAGGGCGACAAATCCAGAATCAGTCGATGCTCGCCTATTGAAGCTGGACATGCAAGAATATCTACCATCGGAATATGCCCATGTAGATATTACACTACTTCCCAACGCAATAGAGGAGGTAGAGGAAATTATGGATCTGGCCATCCGTCCTTATATCATGGGACACGGTGGCAGTATTCTGCTCGAACAGGTGCTTGAAGAAAGTGGCATAATCACAGTTTCCCTAAAAGGAGCATGCGGCACATGCCCAAGCGCACTTGCGACTATGAAGTATGGGGTAGAAAGTATTCTCAAAGAATACCTCACATGGGTAACACGAGTCGAACTGGCAAACCCTCCCCAGGAACCTGACTTTGAATTTCATTTTGCATGAGGCAATAACAAGACAAGGAGGTGAAGACAGATGAACACTCTAGAAAATGATATAAATGAATTTTTGAGAACCACCGTCCCTACGATAAAACAAGGCACGACTGAAGCATCACTCGAAATCATAGTATGGGTTCGCATTCTCAACCGAACAAACCAAACCATTATCCTTGGATTTGCCCTCGGCAACAACGCAGGATGCAGCCCCTTTTGTAAATGCGCTGAAAGCCAACTCCTTCGCCTGCTCACCCCAAAACTCAAAACACAATTTCCAGAAATTACAGAGTATCGTATTTATGGGGTTGCCACCATCCCTCCTAATGAGGTAGTAGCAAAATGGAAAACACCATAGTGGAATTATACGTAAAACCGCTCCGATAGGCATCGGAGCGGTTTTTAAAAAATAACTTCTACATTCCCTTTTCGTAATATGGCTTGTATCGATCTTTATCAATTGTCCGTTCAAAACAGACACGCCCTGCAGCATGGTCCCAAATTTCAGGGTCTGAAAATCCACCATGTGGAACAAGTGCTCTATTCATTTTGGAATACTCGCTCCCCAATTCAAACACCGCACACAATGCAAACTTTTCTGATCCTAAAATATTGTATTCATACTCCGCACCACGTGGATCGCTGGGAACCCTAAATCCCCGGAGGTCATCGTTAAGAACATTCAACTCACTCGGAATGACCCCCTTGCTTCTCCAATACTCTAAAATCTCGGATTGAATTTGTTGCAAGTGCTGAACGCGCCTTTCATCAATTTTACGCATCCGTTCCTTTGCAGGAGATCCGATCAACCACAAGCCTGCCACAACAACTATCGCCACCACCCCAATTACAATATAAGAGAAAAATTTCATACAAGTTGTTTTATTCAACCCCATGCCTCTTTAAACCTGTCCAATAATACCAAAAGATAGATCCGGCAACAAAGAAAATTGAAACCACTTTGAGCCCAAAACGCAACGTAAGTTCTCCACCCAACATGCTATAGATAGCAGAAACAAGATATCCGATCATAACCAGGGCGGCAACAAACAACGTAAAATAGATAAGTCACTTGCGTACTGCAAGATTTCTTTTTTCCGGATGCGCTTCATAACTCTTATTCAAAAAACGCGTCACAATAAGAAAGACGGGGAAGAAAACGATGAGTGCAGAAAGCGATCCCCTAACTGCTTCACGCAGTGATGGAATTTCGTTATAAGCAAAATATCCTCCCTGTCCCAAAGGGTCTGGCACGTAAAAATTTATAATTGAGAAAACGATCATCAAAAAACTAATCGCACTCGCATAAAGCGCCACCATACCAAGAAGGTGAAGGAAAAAATCCTTCGGCGATGTCTTTATTTGTAAAGAAACGTTTGTAGTTTGTTGTTCCATATAAATGAGTTTATTTCTTCCTTTTGGTTTCTAGCATATCACAATTTATCTTATTTGAAAAGAAAATCTCCGCGTTGCGGAGTCTTTTTTATAGCCACTTACAATAAAACTCTATACTACCTGTATGATTCCTTCGGTATCAATGAAATATGCTTCTACGGCAAGATCAGGGAACCGCTCGCGAACAATAGCTGCAGCACGCCTTAACTCTTCGGCGTGAAACTCGAACTCTTGTTCCATGTCACCATTAAAACGTACGGAACCACCATACGCGCCACAATCCTGATGCGTAAACAACATTGCACACCTCACATGATGGAGACGGATCGACTTCTCGATTTCTCTTAAGACAGCCTCCCGATCCGTTTCGTGCTCAGGAGAAGCAAGTACCTTTGCCCCACCCGCAAGTGATTCTAAATCAATATGTCCTATATTTTGAGACTGCTTAATAAAGTGCTTGAATGCTCTCCAAAAACGATTATCAAAACACCGCACCGTAAATGCATCCGCAATGTAGTGACTAAGGTCACTCGGCTCCCTGTGAACATATTGTTTCTGCATACGACCAGTTTTTGTGTTACGAAGAACTTTTTTCCTGCCCGCTAAAAGTTCTTCTAGGACCATCTCTGCATCATTCTGCAAGCACGATGACCTCACCTTCTCCCCGAACTTCTAAGAAGCCGGAGGTAATGTGTATTATAATTTCTTTTCCCACCTCGTCAACTAGCCTCACCAAAGGACCCCGTAACTGCGATATAAGAGGAATATGTTGATCGAGAATAGTGACCTCACCCGTGGTCGTCATGGCGGTTATTTGGGCAATGCTTCCATCAAAGAGGGTGTCTTGTAATGTGTAGATACCAAGATGCATAAACGTTTTATTCAACGACTTCTTCGATACCTCCTTTCATATAAAACGCATCTTCAGATTTACCGTCGTGTTTCCCTTCCAAAATCTCTTTGAAGCCCTTGATCGTATCCTCTCGCTTCACAAACTTTCCCACACGCCCAGTAAATGTTTCTGCAACAAAAAATGGTTGGGAAAGAAAACGTTGTATCCTTCTTGCCCGATACACTGTAGTCTTGTCTGCCTCGGAAAGCTCCTCCATTCCAAGAATATTGATAATATCTTGAAGCTCAGCATATCTCTGAAGCGTGCGTTGCACGTCACGTGCGACCCGATAATGTTCCTCCCCGACAATATTTGAATCAAGCGCAGAAGAGCTTGAGGCAAGTGGATCAACTGCTGGATAAATACCAAGCTCGGTAAGCGGACGAGAAAGTACAATGGTCGAATCAAGGTGACTAAAAGTAGTTGCCGGAGCTGGATCAGTAATGTCATCAGCGGGTACATAAATTGCTTGAACAGATGTTACTGACCCTCGCTTTGTCGAAGTAATACGCTCCTGGAGCAAACCCATTTCTGTGGCAAGTGTTGGTTGGTACCCTACAGCCGAAGGCATTCTCCCCAAAAGCGCTGAAACTTCTGCGCCTGCCTGAGAAAATCGAAAAATATTATCAATAAAAAGAAGCACATCTTTGGATTGTTCATCACGAAAATATTCTGCCATAGTGAGGGCAGCAAGAGGGGTTCTCAAACGCGCGCCAGGAACCTCATTCATCTGTCCAAACACAAGTGCAGTCTTATTAATAACGCCTGACTCCCGCATTTCGTGGTAAAGATCATTCCCTTCCCGCGTACGTTCCCCCACCCCGGCAAAAATAGAGGCACCACCTTCTTCGGCAACATTACGAATAAGTTCCATAAGAAGAACCGTCTTCCCCACACCCGCCCCACCAAAGAGACCAACCTTACCTCCTCGCACAAAAGGGGCAAGAAGATCAATTACCTTAATTCCCGTCTCAAATATTTCTGTTTTTGTTGATTGTTCACTAAACACGGGTGCACCACGATGAATTGGCCAAAATTCTTCAAATTCCTTTCCTTTTTTACCATCAATGGTTTCTCCTAACACATTAAAAACCCTTCCTAACACCTCTTTCCCCACAGGAACAGAAATTGGTTTTCCTGTATTCTCTACCTCTGCTCCCCGCACAAGTCCATCTGTTGACGACAGCGCAATGGCGCGAACGCGACCAGAACCAAGGTGGCGAGCGGTTTCGAGAACAATGCGCGCTGCGTCTTTGTTTGTAACGACGAGCGCATCATAAATCCCGGGCAACACCCCGTCTTCAAATTCTACATCGACCACGGGCCCAATAATTTGTACGATTCTTCCTTTTTTCATTATTGTTCTAGCACCTCCTTGCCAGCGGTGATTTCAGCAAGTTCACGCGTAATACCGGCTTGGCGGGCCTTATTATACATAAGTGTCAAATCAGTTATAAGCTCTTTTGCATTTTCTGATGCATTCTTCATTGCCACCATACGTGCAGAATGTTCAGAGGCATTTGCCTCAAGTATCATATGATGAATATGCATTTTTAGGAGCCTTGGTATCAACGCCTCTAAAATTTCTGCAGGACTTGGTTCAAACTTATATTCATAGACATACGATACCTTACCATCCTGCAACTCTGCATATTTTCCATGTTCAGGAAGAATGCCATTTACAATCTCTCTAATACCCTCCTTTGTCACAGGCAGTACTCTTCTTACTATCGCTTCTTGCAATAATGTTGTTCTGAAGTGTGTATACACAGCGTCAAGCTCATCCCAAGCACCATCGAGAAAACCACGCATTATCATCTCGGCGATTGGAGAAGTTTCCTCCAAAGAAACCACATCTCCAACTCCAGAAAAATGTTTAAACACAACCACCCCACGTCTTTCAAAATATTCTCGAGCCTTCTTTCCTACCGTTATTACGCCATACGACATCTCTTTTTCACGCGCTGTCTTCACCCATGCCTCAGCCCTTCTTAACACATTTGCATTAAGCGCTCCCGCCAAACCCTTATCTGACGTAATCACAAGCAAGGCTTTTTTTTCAATTTTTTTTCTTACTTGAAGAAGATCAGACACCTCAGAAGTCTTTGCAAGAAGATTGCCCAACATGTTAAGCGCCGCAAGAGCATATGGCCTTGCACGCAACGCAAACTCTTGGCTGTGACGCATCTTGGTCGCAGATACCATTTCCATAGCTTTCGTAATCTGAGCCGTATTTTTCGTGGAACGTATTCTCCGTTGTACTGACTTAATAGAAGGCATAATTCGAATCTAGCGATACACTTGAGAAAAATCTTCAATCGCACTTTTTAGTTTTTCTTCCATCTCTTTCGAAAGCTCTCCTGATTCACGAATCACACCCAAAACATCATTCTCATGCATTTTTTCCATGTATCCCAAAAGTTCCTCCCCTCTTTGTCTCACATTCTCAGCACCTACACCATCAAAATATCCTTGAGTAGCGGCATAAAATAACACCACCTGACGCTCAAAAGCCTCAGGATGCAACTCGGGCTGTTTAAGGACTTCTATCAGAACTCTCCCGCGCTCAATACGCCTTCTTGTTGATTCGTCCAACTCAGAGGCAAACTGCGTAAACGCAGCGAGTTCACGAAACTGGGCAAGCTCCAATCGCAATCTTCCAGCAACTTTCTTCATTGCTTTTGTCTGTGCTGCCGAACCAACACGAGATACGGATAATCCCGCATTCACCGCAGGACGAGTACCCTGATAAAATAGTTCTGGTTCAAGGTATATCTGACCATCCGTGATTGAAATAACATTTGTAGGAATATATGCGGACACATCCCCAAGCTGTGTTTCAATAATCGGCAATGCAGTGAGCGATCCGCCACCCTTTTCCTTGCTTAACTTTGCCGCACGCTCAAGAAGACGTGAATGGAGATAAAAGATATCTCCTGGATACGCTTCACGTCCAGGAGGACGACGCAACAAAAGCGACAATTCGCGATATCCCCATGCGTGTTTTGAAAGATCATCATAAATTACAAGCGCATCCTTTCCTTGGTGCATGAAATACTCACCTATGGCAGTTGCACTATATGGGGCAAGAAACCAAAACGATGCCGGCGAAGATGCCGGAGCGGAAACCACAATAGTATAGTCCATCGCACCCTGCTCCTTAAGAGTCGCCACAATCTTCGCAATTTTAGATTCCTTCTGCCCTATCGCAACATAAATACAAATTGGTCTTGAAGAACGTGTATCTCGTCCTTGATTTATGATGGTATCAATAGCAATAGAAGTCTTTCCAATTTGTCTATCTCCAATAATAAGTTCTCTCTGTCCCCTACCAATGGGAATCATACTGTCAATTGCCTTAATCCCCGTATGAAGAGGCGTGTTTACAGACTCGCGTTCTACTACCGATGGGGCAAGACGTTCTACCGGATAAAATACCTCCCCTGATTTGCTCGAAAAAATTGGACCCCGATCATCCTGAGGATTTCCCAAAGGATCAATAACGCGTCCAATGAGCTCCTCACCAACCCTCATAGAAAGCACGCGCCCTGTCGGCTTCACCACATCGCCCTCCTTCACCTTCGTGTAATCGCCAAGCACAATCGCACCAACTAAATCTTCCTCGAGGTTAAACGCAATACCAACAACATCTCCTTCCTTTGTCTCAAAAATTAACATCTCTTGTGCCCCCACCCCTGAAATGCCGGAAATCTTAGCAATACCATCCCCCACCTCAAGAACACGCCCAATTTTTTCAGCTTTAATTTCGTGCTTGTGCCCCTCAATTTCTTTCCTTAAATTTTCGATAATTGAATTCCGCATATAAAATAACTTTATTTAAATAGCTTCATAAGTTGACGTCTTGCACTTGCATCAATAAGAATTTCATCATCAACAAGGATTTTAATCCCCCCAAGCAATGAGGGATCAACAGCCTCTTTAGTAATAACACCCCCAGGAATCGCATGCTGTACTTCTTTGCGTATTGAATCACTTAAAGGGGCGGCGCTTTCAAGCTCTATCTTGCGCAACTTATTGCGCCTATAGTATAAACGTTCCGCTTCACGAAGTATGGAGAAAATCTTTGCTGTTTCTCCATTCCTCCGAAGCACTCTCAAAAAGCTTGCTGCTATACGGCTCCTGCCTTTTTCCCCACTCATTTCAAGCACCTCCACCAATGCTTCAGCATATTGTCCTGCTGTGTATTTCATATATCTACTTCTTCTCCAAAATTTTGAGTTCTCTTAATGCCTCTTCGACAAAAACCCGATCCCGCGTCCCCGGAGACATCTTGCCCAACACCTTCGCAACTCCTGCCAAAACTAATTCTTCAGTTTCTTTTTGCAGTGAATCCGTCATCTTCACCTTTTCCTCTTGAATAACTCGTTTTGCCTCTACAATAGCTGCCTCCGTTTTTTGCAATGCCTCCTGCAAAATCTCTTCCTTTTTATGATTTGCCTTCTCTTCAGCCTCAGTTACGATATTTACCCCATCCCTCTTTGCCCCCTCGAGAATCTCCTCTCTTAGCTCTTGGATCCTCTTGAGTTCAAATTCTGCATCCTTCGCAAACTGAATACCCTCTTCTATCTTCTGTTTTCTTTTCTGCAACACATCGAGAACGGGACGATATACAAATCTCCTCAATATAAAAAGGAGAAGAGCAAAGTTCACCATCTGAGCGAGCAGCAGTTTCCAGTCAATACCAAAATGTTCAATAAATTCTTGCATAATTCGATAGAGAAATTACCAATTGCCAGAAACTTTTGTTTTTGGATGAAATGCGAGGCGCACGCGAGAATAAACCGAACTGTATTTAGATGATACAGCGAGGAAACACCACAGCGCGCAACAACGCAGTTCGCCAAAAACAAAAGTTTCTTAGACGAATTTGATAATCAGTGCAACAACCAACGCATAAATCGCAATAGCCTCCGCGAACGCAATCGCAAGAATCATTGCAGTTTGAATCTTTGGGGCAGCCTCAGGATTTCTTCCAATGGCCTCCAAAGCCTTTCCAGCCAAAATGCCGATTGCGAGACCTGGTGCAATAGTTCCCACAGCCATCACAAGAGCAGTAGCTAAAAGTTTCATTGATTCTACTTCCATAAGAATAAATTCAAAATTTAAAGGTCAAAATTCAAAATGACAATTCAAAATGCAAAATTATTAAATCTCATTTAAAATTTTACATTGTCATTTTTATTTTTGAGATTTACATTTTAAATTCTTGCTTTTATTTAATAATCGACTTTAAACTTTTCATTAATGATGTTCTGCAGTTGCTAGCCCAATAAAAACCGTCGTAAGCATCGCGAACACAAGTGCCTGGATAAACCCCACAAAAAGTTCCAATCCTAAAAAAGGAACTGGCACAACGTAAGGTGCCAAAAATGCCATAATCACGAGCAGCACTTCTCCTGCAAAAATATTACCAAACAACCGAAAAGAAAACGATATCATTTTAGCAATCTCTGAAATAAATTCAAGGATACCAACAAAAAAGTCCACAGGGCTTCTGAGGGTAAAAAACTTGTTTAGATGTTTCCCAATACCGATTGCAGCCACCCCAAATATGTGAACAAAAAAGAGCGCGACAATAGCTAGGGCCAGCGTAATATTTATGTCGCTCGCCCCAGAGCGAAGAAGGGGCACAAAAACCTCTCCCCCTTCTTTAACCTCAAAAAAACCAATTGAACCGACCCCGGGCACAATCCCAAACCAATTTGAAGTTAAAACAAACAAAAAAATAGTACCAACTACAGGGAGATAGTACTCTGCCTTTTTTCGTGATCCAAATACCCCTTCCATCATTCCAATCAAACCCTCAAGAACCACCTCCGTCACATTCTGAATAAAAGAAGGAACGAGAGCGCTGCGTCTCGAAATTATAACACCCAGAACCAACCAAAATGCAACCACAATCCATGCAGCCAAAAGTGTGTTGGTCACAAATCCAAAAATGTGCTCTGCGGCTATTTCTATATGGGGCATATTTAAAATAAAAGCCAAAAGGTAAAACTAAAAAATCAAAATTGTGGAATCCGCCTATGGGCGGATAATTTTAATTGATGAGAAACATATAAACCCAAATTAGCCTATCAGTTTCTTGAATTCTTCTACCATAGGAACCGCCTCGGGTTCAAGACCGTATGTTTGAGCAATATAATATGATGCCCAATCGGCAAGAATGAGTGAAGAAAAAATCTTCTCAATACGAGTACGCCCCTTAAGTGGAACTGTGAGCACCTGCAACCCACGATCTCGGACAACCTCTTCGAACTTCCCCATTCTTTTTATGATCTTTTGGTGATCTTCATTATCGCTGAGGAGCACAAAACAATTTTTCTCCGAAAGTTGCCTTGTAGAATCGTTCACATCGAAACCTGTCATTTCATTATGGTTCAACTCAGGAAACACATTGTAAAACGCAGGTATTTTTCCGGTTTCATTAAATTTGATTTTCCAATTATACGCAACAACCTGGTTACGTGTCGAGGCATAACACAAAGGCACATATCCCTTTAGTTTTTCCGCAATCCACCTTCCTTCGTCTTCCCACTGCAATGGCTTTATTGTTTGTGCCAGCTCGGAAATCTCAGCAAGTCCTCTCTCATCCCTCAAGAGTTTTAGAGTAGCCACTACCATAAAGCCAATTGCAGACCTTGGCTGGATTCCTGTATCTGGAATTTGCACATGGGGAACCCCAAACTTCTCAGACCAGTCCAAAAGCTGCCCACCCGTTGAAATAGAAGCCACAGACATACCCCGCTCTGTTGCCTCTTGAAACGCCGAGAGCGCTTCTTCGGTATTACCAGAATACGAACTGATTAGTACCAAACAATTCTTGATCTGCGCATCGCTAAGCATAGGAAGCCCATAGTCCTTATGAACAATGATCTCAAAAGAAGGTTTCCATGCTCTAATGAGTTCCGCAGCAATTGCGGAACCACCCATACCCACCACCACAATCGTACCCACCCCTTTAAGGCGAGAGACGAATTTAATATCTGGATTGTATTCAAACTGCCCCGAAAAATTTTTTATCGCATTATACATCATAACAAAAAGCCCAAGTTATTAATCATAAAAAACTTTTTTAAAACTTTTCATACTTTACACTTAATTTATGTTGTGGCCCCCAAATTGGTTTCTTAATGTTGATAAAACCTTACCGGCATAGTCTGGATTTTTTGCAGATCGTCTTCTAAAACGAAGCGCCTCCTCAATAACCTTAGCTTTTATTCCCAATTCTTTCGCCGTCTCCACTGTCCATGCGCCCTCCCCCGTATGCGCAACTACCCCAGTTACATCCTTAAGATCCTCCCCGTATCGTAAAAATCCATCCTTAAGCCACCCTATAAGCCGTGATTCAATAACACTTCCACTATTATACACATCCGCAACTCTCGTAAGATCAAAGTGGTATTTTGCCGATTTCATAATTGAAAACCCTTCAGCAATTGCCTGCATCATGCCATACTCAATTCCATTATGGACCATTTTCACAAAGTGCCCCGCACCTGCGCCTTCAAAAAATTGATATCCACGCTCTTTTGCAATGTCACGAAAAAGGGGGCGCAATATCTCAAAAACTTCTTTATCTCCACCAACCATTAACGAGGCACCATTCAACGCTCCTCCAGGCCCACCAGAAACCCCAACATCTACAAAATGAATCCCTCGTCTTTTTAATTTTTTATATCGAGATATAGAATCCTTATAAAATGCATTTCCTCCATCAACAATCACATCTCCTTTGTTAAGAAATTTTACGATGCCTTGTTTTCCAAAAAGAACCTCATCTATTGCCCCTTCACCTTTTTGCTTAGATGGGAGCATGCACCAAACAATACGACGAGGTTTAAGTTTCCTTGAGATGTCTGCGAGCACATATGCACCCACAAGTCCCTCTTTTACTAATTCATCTGTCACTACGCTTGACCTATTAAAACCAACCACATTCCAACCTTTTTGCAATAACTGTCTTGCTAAATTTCCACCCATCTTCCCAAGTCCGATAATTGCAACCTCCTTTCTCTCTGGTCCTAAGGATCCTTTCTGTTCAATACATCTTGCCATAAGAATGACCTCGCTTGTGTTGGGGACATAGCTTCGTAACCCCTTTGAGTCCTTCTTCCACTCTCGCACAATAGGATCAATATACCTCCACATTGCCATAACCTCATCCGTACTTACAAAAAGCGTCTGATCACCCGAAATACAATCAAGAAGCAATTTTTCATACTCTTCAACATACTGAGCCACATAGGAAGCCCCTCTCAAAAGAAAATCAAAGGTTCTCTCTTCCATTTCAAAAGAGAAACCCGGTTTCTTAGACCAAAATCGGATAACAATACCCTCCTTTGGCTCAAGAGAAATTACCACTTTATTTTTGTAATGCTCCTCCACCTCTTTCGGACACAAACACGGCATGGGATGTCGAAACGTGATAACAATCTCCTTTCTCCTTTCTCCCAATCGCTTCCCTCCTTCTAAAAATATTGGTACGCCTTCCCAGCGGGAATTCTTGAGAGAAGCAATGATCTTGAAATACGTTTCTGTGCGAGACCCGACCTGCACCCCACGAATAGTGCCATATCCTTCATACTGTCCACGAAACGTACGGGATCGGACATCCGTCCCCACAAGAGGGGAAAGATCACGCAATGCGCGTGCCCTTTCCCGACGTATCGCTTTCGCATCATACGTAATCGGATGATCCATTGTAACAAGTGCGAGCATCTGAAGAAGATGATTTTGTCCAACATCAACAAGTGCACCCACCCTATCGTAAAACTCCCCCCTTTCTTCAACCCCAATATCCTCAAAAAGACGTATGTCAATACGTTCAATGTGTTTACCATCCCAACTATCCTCAAAAAGACTATTAGAAAATCGAAAACTTAATATGTTCTGGATCATCTCTTTTGCAAGATAATGATCAATGCGATAAATTTGTTCTTCTCTAAAAAGTGCCCCCAGCAAAGCATCCAGCCGCTCTGCTGTTTTTAGATCACCCCCAAACGGCTTTTCCACTAACACACGTGTCCACCCACCTTCATTACCATCACTCCCCACACCGCACGGGATAGTAAGGCCCGAAGCAGCCAATCGCTTAAAAATACCTTCGTACAATTCTGGGGGAACAGCAAGATAAAATAACTTGTTGCTACACACACCCCACTGATCATCAATCCCCTTAAGCGTGCTCGCAAGCGAGGTGTAGAGGGTTTCCGCATC
>CAYLXU010000011.1:0-18131 GCA_964388055.1 uncultured Candidatus Saccharibacteria bacterium
GGTGCGTCCGCTTGTTACACAAGCTCTCTGATCAAAATCCGCATCTCCGGGGGTGCAGATATCCGCATGAACATTTAGAGTAGACCAAAAAAATACAAAAAGCCCGAGCAAAAGGCCTAAAAATGCTGCTTTAGGGAAAAAGATTTTCTTTGATTTTTCTGGGAAACTCAACATCTAAGAGCGAGTCTTTAAGTTTTTGTTACAATGTTGTTTGTGTGCTACACGCAGTTTCTATTGTTCCTGTGTTACTTGCGATGATTTCTGATCTGGACTGGTATAGTGCGAGATTTTCTCGTGCGGTTGCAAGTTTTGCCTGTACGTCTGAGAGATAGCTTTGATATGTCATCAATATGTCAATCGTGGGTGATTCGATCGGTCCCGCGGCTATTTGCTCCTGTGCCGCTTCAAAGGTGTCTATGAGGGGTTCGATTTCGTTTTGCAGTGTTTCTATTTCTTTTGTTTTTTGCGAGATGGCGTTACGTTGTGAAACGCAGGTTTGTGATAGTTCGGCATATCGGGCAGAGGAGGACGCGAGGTTGGTGTTAATGAGTCTTAGAGATGCCGTTGAGGAGGCAAGTTGTGCCACAAATGTGTTGCCTGCCGCATCCGTGCTTGTGAGTATATCGTTTATTTGCTCCTGAGTAATACTTTCCCCTTGGCCGTGAAGACCGGCTGCAATAAGACAGTTTTCCCGCGCGCTCCCTTCAAGGAATTGGTTGCAGTCGATTACACTTGATGCCACGCCGCTACTTCCTCCTCCAGTGCCGAGGTTTGCAAGTGAGGGGGTAAAGCCGCCCCCACCTCCACCATTACTTCGTCCACTGCCGTTCAATTTACTAATAATGTTGTCATCGAGGAATTTATCCACCCAGTTTTCAATGGTGTTATTGAGCATTTGTTTAATATCGATTCCTAAAAGCTCTCGCGTCATCTGTTCAAAGGCGATTCCAGGTGTGTCTGTAACCCACGTACCTCCTCTTGTGGTGCAGCCAATCTCAGTGCTTGTATCTGAAACAGCGTGATCAGTTATTGATGTAGTAGGAGAACCTCCGACTATGCCTCCCTGTCCCGAACCTGGCAACCCACCTTGCACCGCTACCTTACTTAATGCCGTAGGTTCTAGGAGTCGTTTGTTTGAGGTAAGGTGTTGTGTGTTGATAGACGCGGAAAAAGGGTCTGATCCGCCGTATCTATCACTTCCTCCGGGAACGGAGCTTGCTGGACCACCACTTCCCCCTGGTAGTTCGCAGTGCCCTTTTCCAGGAAAACCGCCGTTTGCGACATTTTTCTCTTTATCGAGTTCGGCCTCCTGGACGGCTTTTGAATTTGCCATGTCGAGTCGCGCAAGAATCATGAGTTCCGGAATGGTTCCTATTGCTCCTGACCCCACAAGTCCTGGAGCAACTTGGACAAGGTCGGGCATGGTGTTGAGTCCTTTTTCAGCAGCTCTCCTCAATCCTGGTATTGCGGAAATTGGATCAGTCTGAATTGCAGCAAGGAGGTTGGGGAGGGTGCTAAAATCCGCTCCGCTTCGGGCGCTTCTGTATTGTGAGATAAGCTGGTTTTCCATTTGGATGTAGCGGGCGAAAAACTTGTCTGCATATCGAGTTGCCCAGTTCGTAACCCATTGGGGTGCTCCGCTTCCCTGAATAGTTTCAAGGATTTTACTTTTGATCATCTCCACAAGCGCGAGTTTCATGCGCTCGGTGATTTTGTTGAGGATTTGATCGAACTGAATGAATTGTCTGCTTTTTTGGTTTTGTTCTTGGTTTTTTCTTGCAATCCTTGTTTGTAGTGCGGCTGAAACCTGCGCCGATATCACGGCGACTTGGTCACGTAGATGAGCGACTGCTGCTTCTGCCATATTGATATAGACACCATCACTGCCCAAAATGGGGACGCCCACAGCAAGTTCGTTCGTGTAAGCCGTGCTGGCTGTAGTAAGTAGTCCTTGTGCGGCAGCAACTTGAGCAGCAAAGTTTTTACACGCCAGAAGAATGTCTTTTGTGTCTTGGGCTACGGTCTTACTGTCTTTGAGTTTTTGCGCTGTTTCGTCGACTACTGTAGCGGCAATACCAGAGCTTGGATCAAGCCCTAAGTTACTAATAATATCTGTTGGCACCGCATCTTCTGCCAATATCTTTTCTAATGCTCCAGGTTGACAGGCGGTAAGCGAGGTGGAAATGCTTGTGATTTCAGTTTCTGCCTTTGCTAACACAGCTGGAAAGGTGCCTACGGCCTGTGCAGACTTGAATACCCCACCAACTGTGATGATGGTTATAAAAAAGATTGTTCCAAATTTCTTATGCGCCGGATACATGTTTAAAATGAATTATGATGTGGTGTTGAGTAACGCTTGTCGCGTTATGGTGAATTTGTCGTGTAAGTCTGCAAGCATTTTTGTAATAAGAGCGGCTTTGAGTGGATCCGTATCAAGTCCGGCAATTATTTCGTAGCCAATAGCTTTCATCTTTGCTGATCTGATTAGTTCGTAGTGAATGAAATAATATTCAGACGGCGAAGTTGTGTTCTCTAATTGTGAAGCAAGATTCTTGTAGAACGTTTCTTTTTCTCCGAGGGTTAAAGAACTGTTTTTTTCTGGCATGCGGGATGGGTCTGTGAGTGCGCGAACTCTTTTAAGATAAGATTCTTTTTCTTTTTGAGAGGCATTTTTTTTAATTTGAGCATGTACTTGTACCGATTGTGCAATATCGTTTCTGAGCGCAGTCTCATACTCTCCTGCGCTTTGGTTGAGCTGACGTTCTATAAATAATGAAAACTCTTCTGGATTTTTAAACTGTGCTTCTTCTGGCGTTTCGGCGCGAAGGATTTTTTCCGCGAGCTTATCTCCTAGCTGGCTTCCAAAATCTTCAGTGAGAGAGGATGCCATAGTTAGCTTCTCTCTTGTTCGTGTTGAGGGGTCAAGGTTTGGAAACTTGAGTTCGGTGTTGTTTGTTTTCTGAACAAAGGAAAGAGCCACGAGAGCACAAATCGTGACAAGGATGAGAATGCCCAAAAACTTGGGCAAATTTTGTTTGCCTTGAACTGAGCTAAACAGCTTTTCCATCACCTTTCATTATATCAGTAAAAAGTCGTGGAAAAACTGTGGATAAGGTGTTTGTTTGCTTGTGGGTGGGGAGGTGTAACAATATAAAAACAAGTCTCATTATGTGAGGCTTGTTTTTATATATTTGTTATCTCCCAGGCCGGAGTGACGTGCCAACGAGGGATCTGAGACCTGCTAGCGAGACTACGGTTTTAATGGTGCCTGCCACCTGAAATCCTCCACACCACGGGGCTGGATCATCTGGTACCCAGTAGAAAAAGACGCAACATGCTGTTGGTGGGATGCTTGAGGCTAACCCAAGCGTGTTTACCCCAGGTACAGGGGTTTGGTGATTGGCGTAGGGAGGGGGCGTTGCTGGCCAAAAGAGAGGTGATACAGGACGCCCTGGTGGGAGTATGGCAACTGCCCAACCGGGGATAAAATTTGTAACATGAATTCCAGCACTAGGGGCAGTTCCTTGGCAGTATGAAATGACGCTCAGAATACCCCCAAATGGAATATCCGTTGGAAGTGCAGCAAGCGTTGGAGACACAAGCGAAAAGAAAGTGAGTGTGATGAGAAAAAAAGACAAAAGTTTCATATTTCGTATTATACCATATTGGCCAGCCTCTTTTTTAATTCGTCCCACTTGGAGACGCTCAGGTTTTGTGCTCGAGATGTTGGGGGCAATTCCATTTCTTGTAAAGCCAATTCAATAT
The DNA here is from genome assembly GCA_964388055.1 of uncultured Candidatus Saccharibacteria bacterium. GTDB lineage: Bacteria > Patescibacteriota > Minisyncoccia > UBA6257 > JACRHW01 > CAYLXU01. The sequence continues at coordinate 3,766 of CAYLXU010000011.1, forward strand.
TTTTTTGTGGCATATCAAATGCAGAAGATATGTTTTTAGAGAGTAACTTTCTTGGATGACTGAAGCCACCTTTTACGAGTCTAAAAAAAGACTCTCGTTCTTCTCTGGTGGGTAGACTTGTGCGGAGAGTTATTTGGATTGTTGCCGAGTCTATTTGGGGAGGAGGGTTGAAATCGGTCTTGGGAATTGTAAAGAGAAGTTCCGGTGTTCCAAAATATTGGACAGATACTGCAAGGAGATTCATGTGAGGCGGTTTTGCAATAATGCGTTCAGCGACTTCTTTTTGGATGGTAAAAATAATTTCTCGTGGGGGAAATTCTAGTTCAAGAAGTGTGCGAATGATAAAGTTAGTAAGGTAGTACGGTATGTTCCCCACCACACGATAATGGGTTCTCGGGAAAGATGGTCGTGTTGTTAGTTGTGGGATGAGTGTGCGGGCATCTCCTATAAGAAGCTCAACTCGTTCATCGTCTCTATATTTTTCTCTGAGCGTTTCGGCAAGCTTTTCGTCTTTTTCTATGAGAAATAGTTTGAATCCTCTTGTTTTTTCTCGGATGATATCAGTGAGTTCTCCGTGACCGGGACCAATTTCAATAATCGTATCCCCTGCTTGAGGGTTGATAGCACCTACGATGTGCTCTAGTACTACCCTGTTTATGAGAAAATGTTGACCCAAACGCTGCATAAGTTTAGTAGTATTCTATAAAATCGTCATCAATGTGAGTTTGTGTAGTGGTGGCATTAGTATACTCAATCAAGTTGCCAGGAATTTCCCCCAAGAAGCGTGATGGGGGGTTCATTTTTAGGATACCGAAGACTTTTCGTTGTCGTGTATAAAGGAGGTAGAGGCTTTTTTTGGCACGCGTGAGTGCAACGTATGCAAGCCGACGTTCCTCTTCGAGGGATGATTCTTCAAGAACATTTCTTTCGTGGGGAAGCACCCCTTCTTCGAACCCGATCACAAACACTGTTTCAAACTCGAGTCCTTTTGCGGCGTGGATAGTCATGAGTTTGATTCCGCCTTTTGTCTCTTTTAATGCATCGGTGTCTTGGTAGAGATTGGCTGTTTCAAGGAATGTCACAAGATTTTCTACACGATTTATACCTAATGTGTCATATGTAGAAGCTGCGTTTACAAGCTCTTGTACGTTTTCCCATCGGCGAATCGCTTCTTCTTTTTTTATGTGTAAGTATTCTTGATATTTTAGTTCTCTGAGTAGAAAATGGAGCATTTCTACGAGCGTAACTGTTTTTGCCTTTTCTTGTATGAGTGTGAGAAATTCGAGAAATGTTTTCAGGGCTGCCCTATTTCTATATTTGCTGAGTGCGCGTTCGCGTTCAGTTTCATTTGCAATGCGCAAGATGTTCGCCTCCTCTTTTCCGAGCCCTCGTGCAGGAACATTGATGATGCGTTCAATGCTTATTGTGTCGCATGGGTTTACTGCGAGCTTGAGATACGCAAGGATGTCTTTAATTTCGCTTCGATCATAAAAACGGGTTCCGCCCACCATCTGGTATGGGAGGCGCGCTGCAATACAGGCTTCTTCTATAACACGTGATTGGGCATTTGTGCGGTAAAGAATCGCAACATCATCAAGGTGAGTGAGTTGGGTTTTTGTAAGACCGAGAATTGTATCGATACAAATACGCGCCTCCTGTGTGTCACTATCAGCTTCGATGAGATAGATTGGGGGACCTGCCTCATTGTGGGTAAAGAGCCTTTTTTCTTTTTTCCTTACGTTGTTTACGATGAGGGCATTTGCGGCCGCGAGAATATTTTGTGATGAGCGATAGTTTTCTTCAAGAAGGATTGTTTGGCTGCCTGACCAGTCGCGTTCGAAATCTAGAAAGATTCCGAAATCGGCGCCTCTCCAACTATAGATTGATTGTGCATCATCCCCTACTGCACAAATATTTCTATGCTTTTCCGCGAGTAGTTTTATGAGGAGATATTGTGATGGGTTGATGTCTTGATATTCGTCGATAAGGATATAGTCCCACCGTGATTGATATGTGTGGAGTTTTTTTTCATTTTCGGTAAGCAGGATGGCTGGTTTTAAGATGAGGTCGTCGAAATCAAATGCATTCATGGTTGCAAGGCGCTCCTCATATAAGGTGTGAATTTTGCTTACCAGCGACTCATAAAAGTTGTGTTCGCTTTGTTCGAGGTTTGGGTTATTCTTTCGAAAATCGATGGATGCAAGGATGTTTTGTGGTGGAAACTTTTCTTTATCAATGTTGAGCTCTTTGATGATGGTTTTGACTATAGATAAGGCATCATCTTCGTCTATGATAGTGAAATGAGGCGTTCTCTTAAAAAATGTCGCTTCTTCGCGAAGTATTTTTGCTCCCAAACTATGAAAGGTCCCTATAAACGAATTTCCAATTTCCAATTTCCAATTTCCAATCAATCCGTGAACACGGTTACGCATCTCCGCTGCTGCCTTGTTGGTAAATGTGACAGCGAGGATCTTTGAGGGGGCTATCCCCTTTTCGATAAGGTGCGCAATACGGTGAGTAAGTGTTTTTGTCTTTCCTGATCCTGCTCCCGCAACGATAAGTACGGGGCCTTCAGTAGTTTCTACCGCTTTACGTTGAGAAGGATTGAGTTCAGATAGTAACGACTCTTTATGCATTGTTTTTCGTGTTTATTAAAAGTCTATTTCAACACTTTTCTTCAAATCTTCAAATTTATAATTTTCAATTTGAAAATTTAAAACTATGAATTGAAAATTTGGATATTGATGTATTGTATCAGACTATGGTAGACTTAAAAAGTCAGTCCGTTGGATTTTCTGATATGGAGGATATACGACACAACAAGGCTTTTTCTCGCATGCGGAGGCTCTTCAAAAAGGAGTCTTTTCCTGTTTTTGGGTATTTATGTTTGGGTATCTCATTCTTGTGGCATATTTTTACTACGAACGTGAAGCGTGCTGCACGACGTCCAGATGAGATTGTGTTGGGGACGATAGTACTGGGTACTATCGGTTTTTATTTTACCCTTTTTTCCTTTTCTCCGGCCTCTTTTAATGTTCGTGCAAATGAAGAGATTTCTTTTTCGCTTGTGAGGTCGGTGTTCGCGGATTCGTATGAACAAAATTTTGAACAAGCGGTTTTTTCGGCCAAGGGAAGTCCTGTTAACCCAGAATATTATGATCCAGCAGAAGTGGTTCCTGTTTCCCATGGGGTGGGCATTATTGATGATGCGTTTCGTTCGAATGCGATGCCGATTGTGGGGACGGCTGACCGTGATGGCGTTGTGTTATATTCGGTACGGAAGGGGGATACAATAGAAAGGATAAGCAGTTTCTTTGGGGTAAGCGTGGACACCATACTTTTAGAGAACGGTTTAAAACAGAGACAAAAATTGCGTGTTGGGCAAGAGATCCTTATTCTTCCTATAAGTGGTGTTCGTTATGTAGTGAGAGAAGGTGACAGTCTAGAAGGCATAGCGGAAAAATATAATGCAAACGTTGCCGCTATTGTCGAATATAACCGCCTTTCTCGGGGAGTGGTTAAGGAGGGAGACGTTTTGTTTCTTCCCGATGTGAGTGCCCCTTACACGAAACACGAAGCCGTGGGAACCTCTCAACTAGTAAATGTAAGAGGATATTTTAAGGCGCCTACAACTGGAAGAAACTTTGGTATTCTCCATGCCCAAAATGGAGTGGATATTGCAAACGTTTGTGGCACGTTGATAACGGCTGCTGCTGAAGGATTGGTTGTTGAGGCGAAGACGGGTTGGAATGGTGGATATGGCAATTACATTAAAATAGAACATCCCAACGGGGTCTTTACTAAATATGCTCATCTTGCAAGCATGCAGGTCGGGTATGGTGACTATGTGGGAAGGGGCCAGCAAATTGCGTTAATGGGAAATACGGGGGAAACACACGGGGCTACAGGATGTCACCTTCACTTTGAAGTGCAGGGGGCCACGAACCCATTTGCTAAATAGAAAACCGGGGTCTTATGGCCCCGGTTTTCTTATTCACTGTAGGAGTTTTTTATCCAGTCGAGGATCTTAAGTGTGTCGTTTCCGTTGTCTTTGGAGTCGAGCACTATGATTGCGATGGGTCGTTTTTGGTTTTGCGACGTTATTTCAAAGACTGAAAGCATCGTTTCTCCTGCGGCGTTTGTTTTTCCAACTTTTCCTCCCACAAAATCAGTCCTTGCCTCGAATTGATTCAGATTTTTAAGATTGGTGAATTCAGGAGATCCATATGCAGTGTGGTTTAGTCTCCCGGTTGAAATTTTTAAAATAAAACTTCTGTTGTGATAGAGGTAGCGTGCCAGCGCAAAAAGATCTTCTGCAGTTGAGGTGTTGTCAGGGCTGATGCCTGCTGGGTCAACAAAGCGCGAATTTTTCATGCCGATTGCCCTTGCCTTTTCGTTCATAAGGGAAATGAAGCGATCCTTCCCAATTATATTACTTAGTGTAATGGCTGCTTCATTTGAAGATTCAAGGAGAAGGGGGTATAAGAGATTAAAAATTGAGATTCTTTCCCCCGGTTTAAGGCGAGGTATGGAGGTGTACACAATGGCTTCATCGGGGACGGTTGTCGTTTTATCGAGATTAATATATTCGGTAACAATAAGCGCGGTTACAAGTTTTGTGATTGAGGCAATTGGGACAACTTCTTTTGAGAGGCGTTCTTCAAAAACGAAGTTGTTGTTGAGGTCGGCTGCGAGATAGTGTGAGGAAGAAAGTTGTGGTCCTTTTGCGCGATAGGTGAACTCATCTCCCTCAAAGGATTTTTCAAACACCAGGATGGGTGTACCAATTTTTACCTGTTCAAAAACTTTTTTTGCGTCTTCAGAGGATAATCTAATACACCCACCCGAATAGGTTGATGCGACAGGGGTGCCGTCTGGGTAGTATGGCCAGCCGTGGACAAAGAAATTGCCTTGAAATGCCATGCTCCATGGTTGGTATACTTTTCCAAAGGAGGAAAAATGGTTTGTCTCTTTTGTTTCTATTTTGTAAAGCCCTGCAGGCGTTTCCCACCAAGACCCCTCCTTCCCCTTTGTGAGTATGGGGACCTGTAGTTTTTCTTGTCCATTTTCATAAAGGGTGAGCTTCATTTCCGACAGGTTCGCCTCAACAAATGTCGTTTTGTTTGCAATAAACTCTTTTTTTATGTTTTCAAAAAATTTTGCATTTCCCAATTCTGGAAAACTTCCAAATTTAAAGTTTATATCTTTGCCGTTCCAATCCTCGGTAAAGGGAATACTATAGAACTCTGCTCTGTTTTGTGAGTAAAGTGAATACCATAATAACCCTGCGATCAGGATTATTGAAAATACTATGACGCTATAAAGCGGGATTGATGTTTTAAGAAAACGTTTCATGACGACAATTTAGTATTTAGAATCTAACCCCTTAGAAACCATTTGAATTAATTTAGATATGTATTGTCAGACTTCATGTTAACTACTGGCCTTTTGTTTCTACTCTATATTGTAACGCTTCTGCAACGTGTTCGTAAGAGATGTTTTGGCTTTGCGAGACGTCTGCTATCGTTCGTGCAACTCGTAGGACTCTATAATAGCTTCGTGGCGAAAGGTGATATTTTTTAATGGCCAATTTTAAAAGATCTTCGCTTTTCGAGTCTAGTGGGATGTGGGTATGTATTGTTGATGAGGGGATTTCGCTATTGGTTGTAAGCCCTCTTTCTGAAAGCCTCTTTTGTTGGATTTTGCGTGCCATGCGCACTCGATTTAGAACACTTTCCGAGGATTCTTCTGTGGTTGTGTTACGCAGTTCTTCATACGAAACTCTTGGGACAAATACTTGCAGATCAATACGATCAAGGATTGGGCCAGAGAGTTTTCGTTGGTATTTTGTGATATCCCCGCTTGTGCATTTACAGGGTATCTCCTGATCTCCCAGGAACCCGCAAGGACATGGATTGGTTGCTGCCACAAAAATAAATTGTGCTGGAAATATCATTGCGCCCCGAGAACGAGATATCGTTACGACCCTATCTTCGAGGGGTTGTCGTAATGATTCAAGCACATCTCGTTGAAATTCTGTGAGTTCATCTAGGAAGAGTACTCCTCGGTGTGCCAGTGTTATCTCTCCTGGTTTTGGAAATGTTCCTCCCCCTACGAGTGATACCGCAGATGCGGTGTGGTGCGGGGCTCGGAATGGCCTTTTTGTAATAAGATTGCTACCTCTCTCAAGGAGGCCACACGCACTATATATTTCTGTTACTTCAAGACCCTCTTCTCGTGTAAGGGGTGGGAGTATCGAAGTGAGTGCCCGGGCGGCCATAGTTTTTCCGGTGCCCGGAGGGCCTATAAGGAGTATGTTGTGTCCTCCACTTGCTGCGATTTCGAGGGCGCGTTTTACTGTACGTTGTCCTTTGAGGTGCTGGAGATCGTATTCCCCTTTCTTTTTGGGATTCTCCTCTAAAGTTTCGTTTTTTGTGCGAACACTGCGAAGTAGTTCCACTCCTTCTAGGTGGCTGATGAGTGCTCGCAGGTTTTTTACCGGATATACGATAATGCCTTCTACAATAGCCGCTTCTTCAGCGTTCTCGAAGGGGACAAAGATTTCCTGGAATCCTCTGCGCTTCATCTCAAGCGTGATTGGTAACACGCCTGGCGATGGGCGTATGTCTCCTCCAAGCGCAACTTCACCTATAAAGATTTTTTGCTCCAATGAGGGAACACGAATCTGTTCAGTGGCGACAAGATATCCGATACTCATTGCGACGTCGAAATGGGTCCCCTCTTTTTTTAGGTCAGCAGGCGCAAGGTTTACTACAACTTTTCTTGTCTGTTTATTTGGAGGAAGGACTCCGCTGTTTTTGAGAGCCATCGTTACACGATCCTTCGCTTCCCCTATTGCTTTGTCCCCAAGTCCTACAATGTTAAAACTGTAGAGGCCGGGTGCGGTATCAACCTCTACTGTGATGGGTATAGATTTCAGCCCGACGATAGTTGCGGTATGAACCTTAATGACATTACTCATTGGCGAATGAAGAATGCCGCCCCACACAGATAAGATGGAGGCGGCATGTAACAGAATTGTGTGTTTATTCTTTTGTACAATCGAGGCAAAAAGGACGTGCGGGGTCTATCTCCAGACTTCTATTGGCAATTTCTTTCTTGCATGATTCACATAGGCCGTACGCACCACTTTCCATTTTTCGTAAGGCTGATTCAATGTGGTGAAGGCGTGTTTCGAGTACCTGCTTAACCGCAAGAGACGCCCCAAGATCTTCTGCCTCGTCTGCCTCTGCACTTTCATAGTCTTCTGTATCCGAACCGAAGTCGGTAATCTTTGGTTCATATCCTACATCGGTTTTGATGCTTACTTCTTTTAATTCTCTTTCGATCTCCTCTTTTTCTGTTTCAAGTTTTGTTTTTAGTTCTTGTAAAAGACTTTGGTCCATATTGTTGAGTGATATGGTTTTTATACACTGAATACCACAAAATATCAACTTTATTAGAAATAATTTACCTTAGGTACTTCGAGTATTCAAGTTCGTTAGAAATATTCTAATGAGCAAGGCGCAGGTGTTATTTTTAGTGGGAGTCAGCCATTATTGTAACCGGTTGATTACCTCCTTGAGCGTGGCATACGAAGTGGCAACAATAAGGTTGTCATTGAACCATGCATAATTAAGACTGTTTGGACCCTCGAATCTCCTGTAGCGCACTTCTTTTGTGATGTTGCCAACTCCTCCATCGAGGAAAGAGGGTGTGGGGGTTCCGGGATCTTTAATATAAAGTTGAGTCACAGTGAATTGGCTATCCTGCTCGATAATTTGTTGAATTTTCTCTTTGAGAAGTACGATATTTTGGGTTTCCCCTTTTAGTCTCATTATCAAAAATGGCCACGTTCCGGTTTCGTCATAATAAAGCCCAAGTGTGTAGTCCTCACTAAAGGATTCATAGGGAAATCCGACGAAAAAGAAGTCTCCAAACGAAGAAAGTGGTATGGGTTGATTATCGAGATTTAATACGACTTCTTGAAGCGTGTTTGGTGTTTCTTTTGAGAAGCTCGCAAGGGTTGCCCTTATGTTTTCTAGGGTTATGGCACTAAAGGTTGCTGATGCGGTTTTGTCCGCCGGTTTTCTAAAGAAACTTGTATGTGTAAATGTTGGCCGTGGTGTCGGTTTTGGTTCTGGTGTGGCGGATTCTTTGGGGACTGGAAGTGTTGTTTTCTTTGTAAGGAAAGGGGTTATGGCATCATATCCAAAAAATCCGAGTCCGCCGATTATGAGCAGAAGGGTCAGGATTCCTATTAGTATCCCCGATCGGCTCTTTCTGTTCTGCTGTGAAGGGGTAATGGTCGGTTCTTTGGCTTCTGCCACGGGTTGTGGGGAGGAGGCTGGCGTTGCTGTTTGGGAGGATTTTGCCACCGATTTTATATCCGAGTCCATTGTCCGTATGATGATTTGCGCGGGAGTTGGTGGTGATGGTGTTCGCATCGTGCGTTGCGTTTGTGGTTGTCCCATAGTTGGAGGACGGATTGGTTCCCACTGAGTTTGTCGAAAGGGTTGTTGTAACGGTGTGGCAGTTGGTTGGGGTGCCGCTTGTTGTGTAGGTGTTGGAGTTGTTAAGGTTGTTGCTGTTGTTTTTAGTTGAGGGTCGGGTTCTGTTTTTGGTGGTGTAGCGAGCGGCTGTTGGGGTGTTGGTTTTTGGGACACTTGATTGTTTTGGGCACTCACGTTGTCCGCGGTAGTTGGTGGAACGTCTACTGGAATATGAAAGGGTTTTTGTTGGTCGTCGTTCATAATGGTTTTATTGTAACACAAAACCTCTCGGAGGGAGAGGTATGTGTATAAAAATTCAAAATCTGAATATCGAAACCCGAAACAATATTTAACATATAAATTCAAAAAACAAAATTGTTTTAAATTTATAATTTATATGTTTGAATTTATTTCTGATTTAGTGCTTCGTATTTGGAGTTTACGGTTTTGTATTACTGTTCTCCTTGTGCGGCCTTAAGAGAAAGACCAATTTTTCCATCTGGTTCTATGCGTAATACCTTTACGCGCACTCTGTCGCCTAGATTTACTACATCTGTCACTTTTTCAACGCGTCTGTTAGCGAGTTCTGAGATGTGTACCATCCCTTCTTTTCCAGGCAATACTTCAACAAGGGCTCCGAAATCCATAATCCTCGTGACTGGACCCTCAACAATCTCTCCAACAGTGAGCTCTTTTGTGATGTTGTTAATAATTGACACCGCCTCTTCCGTTTGTGCGGCGTTTGTGCCGGTTACATAGATTGTTCCATCATCTTCAATATCGATAGTGGTGTTTGTTCTTGCAATGATGTCATTGATTACTTTACCTCCTGAACCAATAACATCTCGAATCTTGTCCGGATCAATGTGAAGCGTAAAGATTCTTGGGGCATGTTTTGAGAGTTCTTTTCTCGGTTCGCTTAACACTTTTTGCATTTCTCCGAGAATATGAAGTCGCGCCGTCTTTGCGCGCATAAGCACTTCTTCAACCATTTGTAGAGTAAGCCCATCGATTTTTACATCAAGTTGGATTGCATTTACCCCGTTTTTTGTTCCTGAGACTTTAAAGTCCATATCGCCATAGTGATCTTCCGGTCCTTGAATGTCTGTAAGAATTTTGTATTTGCCTGTGCTTGGATCAGACATGAGTCCCATTGCGATGCCCCCTACCATTTCTTTGAGGGGGACGCCCGCATCCATTAATGCGAGCGAGACGCCACATGTTGAGGCCATGGATGAGGATCCGTTTGACGAAAGTACTTCTGATACGGCTCGGATAGTATAAGGAAATACTTCTTTGCTTGGAATCATTGCGTGGATCCCTTTCGTTGCAAGTGCGCCGTGGCCTATTTCCCTTCTTCCAGGGCCACGGAAGGGCCCCGTTTCCCCTACAGAATAGGGGGGAAAGTTGTAGTGGAGCATAAAACGTCGTTTTGTAGATGATTCCATTCCTTCTACAATCTGTTCATCGCCAGGCGCGCCCAAGGTAACTACGCAAAATGCTTGTGTGTTTCCGCGCATAAAAATAGCGGATCCGTGCGCACGTGGTAGGACGCTGGCATGAATTTCGAGTGGTCGTACCTCATCCATTGCGCGACCATCCGGGCGCCTATCGTGTTCTATTGCGTTTTGGTGAACCACTCGGTCGATCTCTTCCTCAAGAAGATGGTTGGTGCCTTTTATCAACTCCTCACCAAATCCTTTTTCTTGGAGATGGGTTAAAAGATCGTTTTTTACTTTTTCCAGATTATCTTGTCTTTTGAGCTTGTCCTTTTCATAGATTGCTCCGTCAAGCAAAGGACCCACAAAATCTTTAATTGCGGTTGTGAACTCTTTAGGAAACTCTTTAAGGAGGATGTCTGCTTTCTTTCGATTTTGTTCGTTGATAATTTTGGTTTGAAATTCGATGAGGCGGTGTAACTCTTTTTCTGCAATTGTCATAGCATGCATAACGTCAGATTCGGCAACTTCTTTCCCTTCCCCGTCAATCATGTTTAGCTTCCCCTTTGCCATAGCAAGGAAGAGATCAAGATCTGCTTCCGCACGCTGGGCAAGTGTTGGGTTTATGATATAGTCGTTTCCCATTTTTGCGATGCGCACTGCTGCGGCTGGTCCGTCCCACGGAATGTCCGATGTGGCGAGCGCAAGAGATGCTGCGTTTAATCCAAGCATATCCGGATCGTTTTCTCCGTCAAAGGAAAGTGTAGTTGCAACCACTTGAACATCCCTTCTGAGGCGATGGTCAAAGAGTGGTCTAATCGAGCGATCAATCATTCGACCAGTAAGAACGGCTTCTTCGGAGGGCCTTCCCTCTCTTCGTACGAATCTACTTCCGAGAATTTTTCCCGCTGCATAGAATTTTTCTTCATATTCAACGGTAAGAGGAAAGAAGTCCAGATCCATTTTGTCCTTTTTTCCCATTACTGCCGTTCCAAGAAGCACGGTATCACCATATTTGAGCATAACGGATCCGTTTGCCTGCTCTGCAAGGCGACTAAAGGACACTTTTAATTCTTTCCCCCCTATTTCAATTGTGTAATCTTTCGTTTGTAACATACGCAATATGTGTAATTATAATTTTATTGTTTTGCTGGATATCGTTTAGCCTTTTTTCTTATGGAGAGTAGGAATCGATCTGGATTTTCTCCAAGATCAACAAAATCGTCAGCAACTTCTTTGAGTTTTCCTGAAGAGCTTTTTCCAAATGCAATGATCTCGACTTGTTTGCCGTTGTTTTTGAGATATTCCACAAGTGGTAAAAAGTCGCCGTCTCCTGTTGCAAGAATAATGGCATCGAGCGATGGGGCAAGCCGAATCGCGTCTACTGCCATCCCTACGTCCCAGTCTGCCTTTTTTGCCCCTCCCGGAAATACCTGGAGGTCTTTCATCTTGAGTTCAAAGCCAGACTTTTCAAGTGCTTCAAAAAAGGATGCTTCTCCTGCTGGTATGTCACTTTTTACAACATACACAAAAGCACGCACAAGCCGTCTTCCTGCAATTGCTGCTTCGAGCAGCTCCTTAAAGTTTACCCGCGCGCTGTAGAGGTTTTTTGCAGAGTGATAGAGATTCTGCACATCAATAAGCACGCCAACACGATGCTCACTATATTTAATGACGCCCATATTTTAGATTCTTGGTTGTTCCGGATAAGAAATAAAGGGCTTCGGGTTCTGAGCATAAGGCCTGTTGAGGCGCTTATAACCAGCTTCCCAAAACCCTTTATTACTTATCTCGTTGTTCCAAGTTATTATTTTAATCCTAACTTTTTGATGATTTTATTATACCCACGCTTGTTTGTTTCCTCAAGATATGTCAAAAGTTTTTTTCTTTTTGAAACCATTCTTAACAATCCCCTGCGTGAACTTACGTCCTTTGGGTTTGTTTTAAGGTGTTTCGTAAGACTGTCGATTTCCTTTGAAAATAAGGCAACTTGTACCTCGGCGGAACCTGTGTCCGTGGTGTGGGTACCGTAGTCTTTAAAAACGTTTTCTTTTTGTCGTTTGCTTAACATGCCATGATTGTATCATAAGATGAAAAAAATAGCAAGCGTCTACTTATGGACATCTGGTGCTATACTATTATTGTGCGACACATGGCAGCGAATACCATTGAACAACTATTCAAGGATTATCTTGATTATTTAGAGATTGAGAAGGGGCGATCTATAAAAACGCGTGATAATTACGAGCGTTATCTTAAGCGTTTTTTGGAATTTTCGAGAGTTATCGCCCCGGAAGGAATTACTCCAGAAGTCGTGCGCCAATTTCGTCTTTGGCTTAATCGCCTTACCGATGAACACGGGAGGCCTCTTAAAAAAATAACTCAGAATTATTATATCATTGCATTAAGGAACTTTCTCAAATATTGCGCAAAGCGAGACATTGCGACGCTTGCGGCAGACAAGATAGAGCTTGGAAAGGTTCCAGATAGAGACATTGATATTTTAGATACGCGTGATTTGGATCGAATGCTTGCCATCGATAAACAAGACATAAAATCGTTGAGAGATCGGGCGTTGTTGGAACTTTTGTTTGCGACGGGGCTTCGCGTTTCTGAGCTTTGTGCCCTAAATCGTGATTCTATTGATCTTGAGCGAGAGGAGTTTTCGGTGCGGGGTAAGGGGCAGAAGGTGCGGGTGGTGTTTCTTTCCCCCTCTGCAAAGGTAGCGCTTAAGGAGTATCTTGCATTGCGTGGCGATATTGAAGAAGCTCTTTTTGTTTCTTTTAGTCATTCAAATCCACCAAAGGTGCTTCAGCGTCTTACCTCAAGAAGTGTACAGCGTATCGTGTCATTTTATGCGACAAAGGCAGGTATAGCGAAGCACACTACTCCACACAAGCTTCGCCATCTTTTCGCCACCGACCTACTTATTAATGGGGCAGATCTTCGTTCGGTGCAGATGCTTTTGGGGCACGCCAACATTTCAACGACCCAGGTGTATACGCATCTTACAAATAAGGAGTTGAAAGAAATTCATCGTACTTTTCACGATAGAAGGAGGAGGAAGAGTTGATAGGAGCGACTATCTGTAGTGATCTTATGCCAGGATTTGTGCAACGCTGGCTATGGATAGCGAAAAACGAAAACCCCGTTAGGGGTTTTTAAAGAGTGAACTCTAACTCTTCTTCAGTAAGGGAGTACGTTTTGTATCCTCCGTTCAAAGGAAACCGTACCTTATATATGTTTTTGTCATTTTTTGTATCCTTTTGTGCGGAAAGCACTATTCCGGTTTTTCCGATTAAGGCATTATATTCTCTTCCCATGAATAACCTTTTGAGAAGTCCGATTTTTTCAATGCGTACATGATCGAAGCGTTTGAAACGGGGCATGGCTACTCCCCCTCTAAGGACCTGATTTTACTAAAACATATGTGTGTTTTTTTGAAAAGTTTTTGTGCTGCTAGGTCCCACTCTAGGTTACGAGCAATGGGATTATGATCTTTGATAGTGTAGCCAACCCCACAAAAGGGAGAGGAAAAAGAAGCCTCCGCTTACCATAATAAAGATTGGTCCAGGAATTTGATTATATGAAAGAACGAGGAACATGCTTATAAGCGCCGAGAGCGTGCCAATGAGAGCGCTTATAATGAAAAAGCCTTGAATGTTTCTGCTTATGTTTTTTGCGGCCGCAGCTGGGATGATAATAAGTGCGCCCATGAGCAATGCCCCGATGAAGCGAATTCCAAGCGCGATGGTGAGTGCAAAGAGAAAAAGATATACGAGTTCGTAGACCTCTCGTTTGATCTTAACGGATTGCGCAAGTTCAGGTGAGAGGCTGAGCAGTATAAATTGTTTTGAAAATAAAAGAAGGAGACCCGTGATCACAAGCGACAGGGCAAAAAGAGCAAGGTATTCATGTTGTTGGAGCTCGAGTATGTTCCCGAGCATTGCTTCAAGGAGTTCGTGTTCGGGGGTAATAATTGCACCGACAGCAAGACTGAGTGAAAACACGACTCCTACAACACTTTCAATAGCAAGATTGCTTGCGAGTTCTACACGCCAGATGAGAAGTGCGCCGAGGGCAAGAAATACAAATGCCCCTATAAACGGATTAATGTTTAGGAGGAGTGCGAGACCCAGACCGGGTAATGCAATGTGTGAGAAGGCATCTCCTGCGAGGGTCATTCGTTTTAATACTGCAAATACACCGAGGATGCTTGCGGTGAGAGCAATTGAAATGCTTGTAAGAATTAGAAGTGACATGTTATTGGTGTTTCCCGTGAGGGTGATAAAAAAGCTCTCGTTCCCCATAAAGTTGTTGCAGCGATTCCGTGGTAAGGGCCTTTTGCGGCTCTCCATGACAGACCAGCTTTTTGTTTACACAGACCACCTTATCTGCATAACGGTAAATGATGTTCAGGTCGTGGTTGATCATG
>CAYLXU010000012.1:0-17876 GCA_964388055.1 uncultured Candidatus Saccharibacteria bacterium
ATAGCACACGAAGTGCTATATACATAGTTTGTTACTCATTGATCAAGAAACTCGATCCCATTCTCCATCGAAACTCGAACACGACGAATCTGAAACATATCATCAACTGGTTTTTCATTTTCTCTCTTGTCCTCACGCAATGCCCACTTTGAACGCCATTGTTCCATAAGTTTCTCTGCGTCTTGTGCACAAGAAAATATACACAATCCATATCCATTTTCAGCAATCACGCCGGTATCCTTATCGCATAACGCATACCCCTCAAACGGACCCAAATCTAGTTCTTTGATGCGCTCATAAAGCATCTTAAGCGCGGGGAGTATACGATGTAGTACCAAAGTCTCACCGACATTATTTTGCATAGAATGAATATCATCCGAGGGACGCTCAAACACCCAATGCCAACTTAAATAGTTAAGACCATGTTCCAGGGTTTGCACAGCTTTTCTCGGTTCTGACGCATCCTCGGGCTGAACAATAGAGTATTCAGGGACATAATAATCTTTTACAAGATGCCAAAGTGTCGCGATCTTTTCCCATGGATCAAGCATCGAAAAATGTTCTATCGCTTTATCTAAGTCTCCCCCATCCTTAAAATTTGGGGGATCACCTTCCTCATGACCAATCATTGCCTCCGCAATATTGGCAAGCATCGACACTTCAATCCACCCTGAACCAAATCGGAATGCATGCGAGATTATATCTTGCACATATGAAGTTGTGCCACAACAACCTCCGATATAATATTCACCTTCGCGCATCACAAGGCTACACCATTCACTTGGGTTTAAAGGTAGATGAATATTCGTAAAAAACGGCAACGGATATGGACTTCTTGGTGGATTTTTGGGACGCCAATCTTGCTCAACCCCATGGTCCACCCCTAGTTGATGTAAAATTGCCACCGTCTCGTCAAAAGTCTTCCGCATGATACATCTCCCCTTTTCCACCAAAGGCGGATCTGCCCCTGGCATGACAACGAACTAAAACAAAAATAGCACGATTTGTGCTATGCGTACAGACACCTATACGGGCTCCAACTCGTCCTCAAAAAGACATCGCACATCCTCATGATTGGAACCGGAAGCAACGTAATATATAGTTTCTCCACTATACTTACCATGTGAAAACCCAAGGACTACGAATTCCTTTCCCATATCACGAGCAAGTCTCAAACTACTGAACGGAGACAAAAGCCATTTAAGAAAACCGGGCTGACGCAGCCTTACCTTCTGGAGTACAGAAAACATGATCTCTTCACCCCCCCCTTCCTTTGTCAGACCCATCTCTTCCCCTGACATGAAAATGAACTAGTAAATTATATAACACGAAATTTAATTTTTGTCCATTTAGCAAGGCATATCATGACATTCAACACGCCAATCGGATGGCGTGTTGAATGTTTGGAAGACACGAACACCCGCTCCCTATTCACGAACTGGGGTATGAGGAATAATCTTTTTCCTTAAAAACAGAGCAACGATAATCGCACAAAGGAGCACAAGAACATATACCCCCATAATCTCCGGATAGGTGTAAGAAAGACGACGACTCACGCCAAGCAGAAGGGCGCTGCCCCACGAGACAACAGATACTGTCCCACTTATCAGCAAAAGCGGAACAGCGCGCATAAATTCATCTGAAGAGGGAAAATGAACACCAATATGGCGATGTAACCTTGGAATATGAACCGCGTGAAAAAAGATACCGTTTATAATCAAAATGCCAACGATGGTCATTTTGGCGAGGAACTTAGACGACTCAAGATAACGATCCGGATGCTCGAAGAATAAGAGCGCACCAGAAATAACTATAATCCCAAGACCAACCCACACCACCCTGCCCCCAAGACGTAAAAATCTCATCTCTGTATGAGACACCTTTTCGTCGCGAATACTTAATAAAAAAATAAGATCGCTCATAATCGCGCCGCCCATTCCGACAACCGCTCCCAGAATATGAACAAATACTAAAAAAATGTGATAATCCATATAAAAATTATACAACGTTATTATTACACTATATCTAGTGTAACTCAAAAAAAACGCCACCCAAAAAGAGTGGCATAACTATTTATATATAGTTTACTATTTTAAAACCCAATCTGAAATCCCTGCCATCGGCAATACCTTAAGCGAACGAATCAAATTCAACGCGAACATCCACACCTCGTTTTTCCGCCTCACGCCTCAACGTTGGAATAAAGTCATCCATTACCCAAGCAGCGATCTCGGGAGATGAATCTTTCATAGAAGAATGTATCGTGCACTCTATTCTGTGATGATCACCATTACCCCACACACTTTCACTCATTTCCACAATAGAAAATTCTTCTTCAGATATGTCTAGAATATGCAGCCAAACGGACAACGTCCCCATACAAACTAACGTGAGAGCAATATCCTTAAAAAACGGATTATCCCCAATAGGACGACGGCGAATCCTTATGTTACCACCCTGCGTCAGCCTTCTTGGAGAAACAACCGGTGGAACGAGCTTGCGAAACAAATCCATAAGGATAGTAGCCCTGCTATGTTTTTCCCAATTACGAAACTCCTCAAGAGCCTCCTTTTCCCTTTTACGCTTCCATTCTTCTTGTGCTCTCTGTTGCTCGCGAAGTCTTGCGGTACTCGCAAATCCAGCCCATTCATTACTATCAATACTCATTATTGTTACTCCCTTTCTTTTTTCAACAACGACAGACAAGATAACAAAAAACCCTTCCCGAGAGAAGAGTTTTTGTTACCACGCCAACATTTCTCCCGACATTCGGGCCTAGAAGCACCTTACCCTTGAACCGAGGGGTTCAAAAACAGGTTGCTGGTGGGTTATAGGGCTAGGTCCCTTGTCGCGTGATCCATCGAAGATGGATTGTACGTGACTTACCACGCTCTGAATATTGGTTAGTTGTCGTTGTACTGAATATAATATAATTTAAAGCCGTGCCTTTGTCAATACTTTCAGGAAAAGAAATGCCACAAAGTTACTTCATGACTGCATAACTAAAAAGAACACCAAACCGCTTGCACCAAATAACTACCGTGCTATACCCCTCTCTGTTTTGAGGGACTTCATAATTTTGATTACCCATAGTTCCCTTTAGGGGGCCTAAGTCGATGTACTCGCCAAGGCTTTTTAGATCCTTGCCCGGCGCATTAGATCTTGAAAGATATACATAAAGATCAGGACCACTTGTTACAGAAAAATTCTCAAAGCGCACAACCCTCTTACCATCAACTTCTAGAAGTTTTGCGGTCCCCGAACCTTTGTGAATAAAATCAATCTCACCAAAAAGTCCCGAAGCGAGTATGCGCGGAAAGCCCAAAGACGCATTGCGTAGCGCAGGCATCTCCTCCTGCACCTCCGTTCTTAGAAAATATGTGTAAATCCCAGTAATATATACGAACACGAACAAAAAAAGAGTGCCTCCTATAATCCAATATATCTTTGTACTCATAATGCCAACAACGGATTTGTTTTCCAAATGATTATTATTCATAGATTGTTGCATCCCCTGTGTCGCTTACAACATCGCTCACCGCACATTTGATAAGATCGAGATTGCAACTTTTGTGCTCCTTGCACCATACCTGACATTGTTCCGCAATCTCTTTATTTTCATACACAAGCTTACACTCTTCGCATTGGTAGAGTTTTTTATTCTGATATGATAGTACCCTCACCATATATAAAAAATTGTATAAAATAACATACTTAATTTTACACCAACCATATTACATAAAAAACCACCCACACGGGTGGCAATTTTCATTTCTTGTAAACTTATCCCAGCAAGCGAATCGCAGCAACAAACCAAGCAGCACCCAAAAATGGGATCACAGTAAAAAGTAAGATCATAAACGCGCCATCTCTTTCACTAATGGGACAAAATCCCCCATGCGCAGGTTTGGAGAAATACCAACACAAAGACAAAAGCGCGACCACTCCGGAAACTCCCAAAAGAAGAGGAAGGGAAAAGAAACATCCAACCAAAATTCCTAGCACACTACTCCCAAGCAAAAACTGATATTCAAGCCTCATGCGCGTAATCCTCCTTGTGAATGAACTAAAAATAAAAATAGCACGAATTGTGCTATGTACCAAATACAGTTTCCTATTTCATATATCGCGCACGATAGATTGCAAAAAACTCAGAAAAAAGAGACCGAACCCTATCCTTCACCTCTTTGCTCCCAAGAATATTCATAACCTCGACATGGGAAGTGGCGTTTGTACCATCTGCAGCAATGAGATTTGTAATCATTGAAACACCCAGTGTCTCCATACCCCTATTCGTAGCGACAACAACTTCTGGAATAACTGACATACCTACCGCGTCGGCCCCCAACATACGCAATGCCCGGGATGTAGCCGCAGTTTCGTATGTCCTCCCTGTCCGCGCAACATATACCCCTTCATGAACATTCTGCTTACACCCCGCACGACTCGAAGCAAGATGAAACAGCGACCTAAGCCATTTCGCATATTCAGTATTCTGTGGTTGGAAATAAAGATTCCCGTTTCCAAAATCATGATGTGCACCAGTAAGTGGATCCGGCATAAACAAGTCGATATGGTCCTTGATAACCATCAGATTCCCCACCCCATAACGCACATTCAACCCGCCGACAGCGTTCGTAGCAAAATACACTTTCACGCCAAGATTGGCCATCACATGAACAGGAAACACAACCTGATCCATCCCATTCGGATCCCGCGCAACTTCATAGAAATGCTTACGCCCGGAAAGGCCAATTAAGGGAACCCCGCAAATATGCCCAACAACCAACTCTCCCTTATGGTCAGGAACAGTCAGGATCGGGAAATGCGGAATATCTGCATAAGGAATCCTGTGAACTACTTGGATTTCTTCCGCAAGACCAGAAAGACCGGATCCAAGGGTAAGGGCAAAAACAGGAATAAACCCAGAAACATGCTGCGCAATTTCCTCCCGTACATACTGTGCCGCTACTAATGTTTCTTCAACATACTTCGAACGCGGAACAACCTGATCACTCATGCGTTTCCTCCTTCAGTTCGCCGTCTTCGACCCATATAGCTTTAGCAAAGGAATCTCGACGAAGGCGACATTTTTAATGAACTAAAAATAAAAATAGCACGAATTGTGCTACCTGTACATATTTATTATTACGTGTTTATGTTACTCGAACGAGAAGCTTCTAGAGCCACCTCTTCCCAAACCCGCTTCACTTCACAAGCAAATTCCTCAGGAAAAACAAGATCATACAAACGAGGCAGATCCATGCGTACAAAAATTTCTACGGTGGGGACCCTGTCCGCAGCATCATGCGTAATCATTTCTCCTGTTGAACTATCGATTCCGCGCCTGAGATCCTGAAACGCAAGTTGGACCGTAAGAAGAAATTCCTCTGCACCAATCTCTTCCCCCCTGATCTGTTCCGCGAGATAATCGGCAAAATGACGAATATAATATCGGCTACGCCATTCATCTCCTGAGGAATAAAATGCCTTCAATTTCTTTGACAACTCTGCGACAGATACTTTCATGCATCCGCCTCCTTTTTGCCTCAAGGAACTAAAGGATATTTTATCACAAATTTTAAATAAGCGTCAAGATAAGATAAGTATAATATTGACAATATTTCCATTCTATATTAAAAAAATAATATCCCTTGAAAGGAGGGTATGATACGTGAACGACAGAGCAAAGAGACTCATTGAAGCTTCCGAAATGGATGTCCAGATTGAGAGAAGTGTTAATTTTATGATAGGGCAAATCAAGGCCACTCTTGGACAGGAGATGCATGAACTTAGCGACGAAATGGAAAAAAACATGAGGGATATCCTCCAAGCAATCAAGGCAGCGATTTTGGAATACGCGGCAGAAATTTATACTGAAATTCTCTCCCCCGAGGAAATCGACGCCCTCATAGCCTTTCACAACTCTCCACTTGCAGTACGCATGAGGAAACTCTCGCCGGAAATCATGCAAAAAGTAGGGATAAAAACCCAAGAACTTCTAAAAGAGTATCTTTCCCAGAGAAATTAGCGTCGCAATAGGGCTTCCTGCAAAGGAACCCTTTTTTAATTGAAAACTTGCGAACTCGGTCTCCAATAAGTTGTTGCGGGATAGAAAAAACTGCCATTAAGGCAGTTCTATTTTTTACGCAGCCACTGGCTCCACGACACCAACGCCAAGTTTTGGCGCAAGAAAACCATTATCCAATTCGGTACCCAACACACCCGTCACAAACGCCATAGGGATTTTTTTACCATAATAATCCCAAACAAATCCAACCCTAGATACGTGGCTTGGAAAATCATTCGTCCCATAACCACCCCAGCCATCAATAAGCGACTCCCAATTAAACTCTCGCTTCGGCTCTGGCCCTCCAGGAGTATTAAGATATGCAGTAAGCGCAGTAATCCACCCGCTCACATAAGGTCCGCCGGAACCGTTATCATACTTATAAATTGACTTCCAAAACTCTCTGCTCATCCCTTCGCCCTTCACTGTACGGAGGATCTCCCGAAGAACCGAGAGAAGATCCGAAAAGTATCCTTTGAGTTCAGTAAAAATCTCAGAGAGCGTAACTGCAGAAAGCATGAGAAGTTCACAATCCGCCACCTCGCCCTCAAGACGTACAGAAGGAATGCCACACATGGTCATCCACCTGAACTTATAGTAACTCGAAACAGCATCCATAAACGCAACGAGAATCGCGGTCTCGGACTCGGGAGTAAGTGTAGAAAACCTTGGAAGAAAGAGATTCAGCGCCTCTTCTGGGACATTATCGCGCAGTGGATCTCGTATAAGGTTAATGGACCTCAGCCAATCATTCTTCTCTCCATACACGAGACTGTCATCGCGCACCAGAAGTTCCTTCTTCGTATCGGGTGAATCAGTAAAGTACCTTGCGTATTGTCTTGGATTTTTTTTGATACAAATGGCAACTTCATGACAAATGACATACCAGAGCAACTCAGGAGAAAGACTGAGTGGAGTGTGGGCGGCAAATGCCTGATGGGTTGCCTGAATAAGCTGGCTCACAGGCGCAGCAGGATAAGGGAGATCAGGATCATTATAAGAACGGCGGGAGAATTCTCGAAACATTTCCACCACAGCAATCTTGTCTCTGCTCAGAAAATGAATCTTGGGGTTTCCGAGAACCTCATTGAGAAATGGCTTGTTGGAAACTGAACTTGGCTGAACATCATTCAACTCGATGCCTGGAATCTCAATTGTTGGCATACGATACCTCCAGTGCCTTATTTTCCCCTTTCAAGGAACAAAACATTCTTAACACAATTCTTACTGCTTGTACAGATTCCTGGAGTTACATAAAAACCCCAGACAGTGCTGGGGTCTATTAGTCATTAAGACTAAATGTAACCTCCCAATTGTTTCGGGAAACAAGATCGAGAAAATCCAATGAAAACGTGATATCTCCTTGGTCCTCAAACCAAGAGATAAACACATCAGCATGTTCAGGAATCGAAGGAAGCGCAGAGACCTGCTTTACAAACTCCCTGAATGCTCCCTTTTCTGAATCATCTTCCTCACCGGACTCCCAATCACACTCCTTTTGAACTTCCACCACCATCCTATGCGGTTTTACACCGAGATCCCGCAATGCGATATAGATACTCATAAAACACCTCCTTTCCCGGTAAGCACCTTTCCAGACAAAACTCAACGACTGAACTATTCAAGATCTAACAAGGTAACACTTAGATTATCCTACAAAAATACGACAATGTGTTGCCTGCATGTTATACAAATAAAGACATTTGTTGTGCGGCGTGTTCTACTCCCACATTTAGTTCACTGTTCTGAAGAAAAAGATAAGGAACTTCAGATGTTAGCGCATCATTGTCCCATTGCCCACAATCATGAATTCTCTTTCTTATCACAGAAACAGCTTCTCCCCTAAGGCGCAACCTTTTCTTTAATTCTTTTTCTCCAGGGGAAAGAATGTAAAATGAGACGACTCGCCCCATGTCACCCAACCCAGCAATCGAAGCATGCAACAACGATACCGCCTCAGGCGTCAAAATCATAAGGTGTGGCGCATCAGACAAAAGAGCATCCCGCACCAAATCCTTAGGAGTACCATATATATTGCCATGCGCTTCCACTACCCACAAAAATCTATCCCGATCTTGAAAAGCACTAGGTGGCACATTATATTCATATTCTCCGGGAATGTCTGAGTCTCTCGGCGAACGAGTAGTAAAACTGGTAACAAGCTTGCTTTCTGCGTTCTCTTCTAAAAACCTTCTTACAATTGAAGACTTCCCCACACCAGACGCACCCGTGAGCGTAAGAATCTTTGCCTGAATGGATTTTGGATAGTTCGGCAAAACACGGTATTCAACTGGCTGCTTCAAAACAATCGATTTTCGCACACCGAAGTGCATCCCCCGCGAAATACCGCGATTTATATACACCACAGTCAGATCAGCAATCTCTTTCCACGCAAAACCACCCTCAATTCCAAGATTGCGCTCCTCAGGAATTCTATCGTTCAAAACACCTTCCTGAGTATACAAGAGGTGGCTCGCAAACCAGGCCTCATTGTGGCATGCGATACTATCATGTCCGCACAAACGCGCGAAGCGTATATTTTCATCCGTATCCGTCCAATCCTTACCCTTAAACGGTGTCTCGAGAATAACTCGTCTCATTGCTTCCCAACCCCCTTTTGTAAAGTTTCTATCGGCAGTGTACAGGAGAACACCACAGCACGCAAACAATGCGCGTTAAAAATAAAAACCGCCTCGTGGCGGCGTTTTAAATCTTAAGAGATCAATCTCATCGGACCATCCTGCGTTATTGTGCAATCAAAAGCTTCTTCTATCTTGTTTACGGAAATGTTGCTGGGAATATCCAAAATCACACTTCTCATTGGCCCGACAATATCGATAATGGTTACTGCGGGAAAACGATCCTTGATACCGCGCGCGAGCTCCTCCGCCATAGACGTATTGTGCGCAACAAGCCCTTCCCGGGGAATAGCCCCTCCACAATGCGGTAATGAAGAAATTACGTTTTTTATGGCAACATAACGCATCGCTTATATCTCCTCTCAATGGACTAAAAACAAAATAGCACGATTTGTCATATTTGTACAGATATCAAGTGGCGTGGGGAATGTTAGGACCATACTATGGTGTATACATTATTATTCTCAAAAAATAAAAAAATCCTCGGCGCCACCAGAGGATCTCGGAAAAATATACTTAATTGGCACATCAATGTATGCCTTGTAAAAAAATCCGTCTCTATCCCACCGAACCCTTAACAAGGTATCCCAAAAGACGTGCCAGCATAACACCATTCGCAATTGCGAGAATAATTGCTGTATATTTGATGAAAAAGTTAAGAAAACTGGAATTTGACCAAATGAGTCCTAGAAAAAGAAAAACGAGAGTATTGATCAAAAGCAGAATCTCCATGTCTTCTCACTCCTTTCATGGTACTGAATACACAATATTACGTCTTAATATATTTGTCCACCACCAAATTCAAACACTCTGCATAAGGTAACACAAAAATCGGTCTCTCCTCCACCCTTTCGGATCCACACTTTTTGATAAAATATGTTAGAACTCATTTGAGAAGAGTATGGCGTTACTTCATCCTACTGCCAATTCCTATCGGAAAAGAAAAAAACCAGGCAATGCTGGATTCAAAAAGTTCAAATTTTACACAAATTCTTTTATCTTGTTAACAAACGACAACAGTTCTTCACCAACAGTATCTAACTTTTCATAGTTCTGATCATCGATGGAATCTCTCGGCACAGACCATTTAAAATGCCCAAACTCATCGGTAGTAGGCACAGACTCTCCCCTTTTGTGTGCCGCCTTCCACACAACTCCATCAGGAGAAACAAGATAGGAATCTCCAGGGTCATACCCCAGCCCCTGTCTATGTAAGATGAGCATGCCATCATCTCTCATTTGAAAAGAACAAAAATAGCGATAATAATGACCCCGACTCTTATACATATCAATCTTTATGCACCCCTCATCATTAAGAACAGGATCAAAAATGGGAAACTCGAGTTCAAGAAAACCATCACTCACATACCACGTCTCTCCCTCTTTCCCATTAAAACGAGATCGAAGATATTCATCTGTGAATGGTATTGCTCGAGACAAGAACGTTGCATATAATTTTAAAATTTCTTTTCCCATAGACAGTATGCTAATAGGAGCCCTTTTCCTCACACGAATCTCCTTTCAAGAAACTGAAAACAAAATAGCACGATTTGTGCTATTTGTCTAGTATTTGAATATTTAAAAAATTCTTCCCCCCACCTCTCTAAACCTCCTTACGGCATCCTGGAGGATGTCATAAGCGCGCTGCCTCTCTTCGGGACAAACATCTCTAGAATCCCCTACGCGCACCAACTTATTTCCACAATTTCGACAATGAGTAGAACCTTGTGACTCGTGTTCTGAGTACCCACAATTCGAACATGCATTCACCATGTCTGTCGTTACCTCCTTTTTCTATCCAACAGATACTGCGTGCTCTGAAATAATAGCATTGAGTACAGAAACATGGTCACCAGCACCAAAATATCTTCCATCTACAACCTCAAACCAAGCAAGACCTCTACCAACAAAGGTGCGTACGGGAAAGTGTTTGCGAGGAAACCGTTCCCATGGCCTATGATCAAACAAATACAACGGCCAGGATCTACGAATACCAACATCTACACGCCAATTTTCCCCATCTGCCGAACGGGAAACACCAAGCACCTCATATCTTTCCAACCACTTTACCATAAAATTCACTCCTCTCAACGAACTAAAAATAAAATAGCACGAAATATGTTATTTGTAAACCTTAGTGGGTTTTAATGCCCCACATGACACCATGAATGTAGAATCTATCCACGCAAAGAGGCGCTCAATCCCGGATAGAAAAACAAAAACCGCTTTAAGCGGTCTGATTAGATGTAATTTAATTTTTTGGTACTACCGACAATCTCGAACTAATGTATGATATTTCACCAACTCTTCCTCTATGGGTTGAAAAATATTTTCTAGAAATGTCTGAGAAAAAAGGATTCCCTTTTTTAAAGCCTCATTTCTTAAAGCGTGAAGACACTTAAAATCAGAACCGAATCGTACCACTCCACCATTTCCCTCACTAATGAAATACTTAGCAGCAAATGGAGAAGATTTGATAGTCCAACGTGTTATGGGAATTAAAATGCCTAGAAACTTTTTCCGCACGATCTTGCTTATTCGTGCCTGTCCTCGTATATCAGCACCATCCACCCACAGACCAACAGCTTCGGCTCGATATACTACGTCTTCATCATTTTCCTTAAGCGTAATTTCATGTGAAAGGTAGGTTGGAATTTTGATTTCTTGTACCCCCTCGCCCATAGCACACCTCCATTTGTGTAAAGAACTGAATTCGTATTAACACAGAAGATATACAAAGTCAATTACCACGCGAGATAACATGAAACATTGAAAAAACCTAAATAAAACTTAGGCTCAGAAATAAAAAAACCGCCATATGGCGGCATACCTATTCTAGTCGTTGTTGCTCATAATTCGAAGGATCCAGAGGAACAAATTGATAATATCGAGATAAAGACTTACGCATACATCAACCGCATTATCAAGCGTCGCCGGAATCTCGCTTGCACGATGCATGTCATATCCGATATACAGAGCAAAAAGTCCTGCAGCCGCATAGTGAATCACCGTAAAACCCATAAGCGCGGGGACAAACAATGAAATGATCATCACAATAAGAAGCGCGCTCAGTGCCCCAAAAAGCGCCCCACCAATCGAACGATAAAAGTCAGGAAACAAAAGTCCTGAAACGGCCATTACTCCAGTTACCGCAGCAGTAAGCACAGCTGCCTGACCTACCAGCCCCGGCTGAGCGAGCTCATAATGCGCAAGCGATGGTCCAAGAATGGCACCAAACGGAATCACCACAAGATTAAAACCGATAAATGAGATGAACGCTGAATTGCTCAGGCCCATGAAAATGCCCACAAGCGGCAACGCAAGGCCCACAAGCAGAAACTCCATGAGGTTTGGTCTCCAGTGGGCCGTCATCTGAGACACGATATACGTCCCCGTGAACCCCCACGCAAGGACACACCCCATCACAAGGTAAAATGCACTACGCGACATCTCGTCTGGTCCGCTACGTTCATAAACGTCAGACTTCATCATCTATTTGTCCTCCTTTCAATGGACTGAAAACAAAATGGCACATTATGTGCTATCTGTCTAGTGTCATTTCTAGGTCTAATTCTGTCATCCTCCACCGCATAACAGCATCGAATTCCTCATCAAACTTATCGTACTCCCCCTGAAGACGGTTAAACTCCTCCTCATCCCTCGACTCCTTTGCACCATCTTGAGCCTGAACAATACGCTCCATTGCATCTACCAAAACCTGTAGCGCAACATAGATATCTTCGTCACCCTGGAGCAATCCCTCTCGCGAGGCATACTGAACTGCTTCCAAGGCTTTCTGTTCAGAGAGAAGCTTGTTCCACTGTGTCTTTTTTGCCGCCTCTCTTTCCGTTATTTCCCCCTTTGGTTTTCCAAATTGTTCTTGTGAAGACATGGTTTTCATTTATCATATCTCCAATATATCACAAAGACCAGCCTGAAAAACAAAAGCCAGATCTATGCTGGCAAAAGTATTTATTTTTTAGTCTCTACACGTCCTCTACACATACCGTAAACTTGCGCTCCTTTACCCCCTTAGCAACCATCATCACGATCGCCCCAACGGAATGGTCTCGCCATGCCTCGATGAGACGCCCATATGCCATAACCCCGTACACCGCACCCAGCCCCATCACTTCTTGCTCAGTATCGTAAAAGAGAAGGCCTTCGACAGAATTCCTGTGATCGAACCAGTCAAGCGCCACCTCACTCGACGCTCCACAGACCTTAAGCCCCAACTCCGCCTCAGACCCAATCACCTCTTGCAAGGAATAGTACTCTTCACTCCCTATCTCAACCTCATAGATCTTCCACTTCCTTGTCTCATAAATCTCTGTAAGGTCTAGTCCCTCAAGCGGGTGAAACATATTCCCCTCCTTTCTGGGTGCTAGAAAAGTAAGATAGGGACACTACACAACGACCTCCAACTCAGATGGGTCGTAATGCCCTACTGTCCCGTCCCCATGATCCACGGTGTAAAAGAGACCGTGGGAATCGTGATGTGTGAGAACCGTTCCCTGCACACCCCACTTCTTGCTTGCCCAACCTTCTTCCGTCCACTCACCCCTCTTTTTCCAGTTTGGTTGGGTCGTTTTCACCATCGCTCCAGGGTCAATCGGCGGCCATTTCCTATTATCCATTTCATCACCCTCCCTCTCAAAGAACTGAAAATAAAATAGCACGTTTTTTGCTATTTGTACAGGTATTCAATAAATTGCCCGTGCAAGCTTGTTTGGCGGGAATTTAAGATTGTTCCATTAGCTTATCGACCATTGTTTTTAAAAGACTGTGACTTCTCGCTACCATAAAGCGGTAAAACCAAAATTGTGCAACCTTTTCCACTATGCTATATTCACTTCAGCTATTTTGAAAATGAAGTGGAGAAAGCAGATGAACTGTCCCAAATGCCACACCCCCCTCATATTGCTTCAAGAGGGCAAACCCCCAATATTGCAATCACGAAGAAAACATCTTGTTAATTTATGGGGATGCCAAACGTGTAACATAGTTCTCTTCCCGGACATAGTACCCCTCAAGCAAAATCCATCTTCTACACAGAGTGAACAGGAAAGGCTAAGTAGGATGGGGTTTTTAACATTTGGTCCAAGCCTATCAACCCCCAAAAAAGAATTATTCACCCTAACCCAATACCAACAGTCCAAAATAAATCAAAAAATGGGAAACATGGATGATGAAGATTTGAGTAGAACTTTTCCGCATGACGGTACCGAAATATATGTCCCAACTCTCAACAAAGTGGTTATTGGTGGATTAGCCACAGCTGAAGAACTCCTCTTCCTAGGAAGGTGGAAGTTTGCTGTTGAAGAACACCCGAATCACATTCATGACTGGGGCGAAATCGGACCTATCCAAGAAACCCTTCGCCGGCAATTTGAACATCAAAGAGCCCACGTTATAACACCGCACCAAGACATACCACAACCCGGAGATGTGATTTATCTTGAACAAATACATCGCTGGACTGATTACTATGGAAACGAAAGTGATGAGGGTTACAAAATATTTAGTAATCTCCCAGGAGAAACACTAATTCCTTGGATAAGGTATTTCAGAGGTGGAAAAGCGAGAATATTCCGTATTTCTCCAACAGTAAATACCGAAGAAAAAATAGAGTATTATGTTGAGACAGAAGAACGAGAAGGGTTTTGGTATGCTTGGAATGAACTTGTTGGAAGACAACACTATCTAAAAGAAAAATTTGGGGACCAAACTGCAATAGAAATACATGATAGTATAGACCCAGAAATATATGGTCAAACATGTATAGATCTTTTTGGTTTTACGCCGTCTAGATAGAAACCGCCATAGAGCGGTTTTTGTTTTTATTTCATTCATTTCATTGTACACACCAAACACAGCTCGAATATCTTAGTTGGGGTAACATAAAAATAACCCAAATGTCATTTGGGATTGGTTTCAATGGACTAGGAATGGTGCATGAATTTAAAAACCGCCCCATTGGCGGCATACATAAAAAACGTATTAAATTGTTACTGACTAAACTTTTACTGGATTTTTTTAACTTCTACGAAAACCTTCCGTGCAAAATGTCGAGAAGGGGCTCGAGTACGATATCTGCACGCCCCTCATCAATAAGAGACTGCGGTGTCCTACCCTGAAGATAAGAATTTGGTGTACCTAACCACACAGGAATTTCTTTCTTCTCAAAGAAAATTGGGAGAATTTTGTATATGAGTTCAATCGTCTTCTGTTCATCTCGATTAGGATCCATGGTCATCTAAAAACCTCCCGGTGAGCTAAAACAAAGATAGCACAATCATATTTGTTTGTACAAAACTCTAAGATTAAGAATGTTAGAAGATTTGTGTTTAAAAATAAAAAGCTGCCACATGACAGCATCCTTTACCAAGAACACAGGACGACCTTCTGCTTACAGTTGGGACATGTAATCCATTCGCATCCGTGACAACCTTATACCCTGTTTAGAATATATTCAAGGGCTACTCCACGACCCTTGCAGACCTCTTCTTCACTGTCTTTCACTGTCTTGTTGGTGATCTTGATTATTTTTACTATTAGACCGCCTTACCACGGTTACAACAAGAGCGATTCCCTGCAACAATGCACCAAGAAAAATAAGAAAGTAAGCGATAGTTTCCACGCCGTCTTTCTCCTTTCAACGAACTAAGAATAGAGTAACACAAAATGTGCTATTTGTACAGTGATCCGATACGGGCGGGGAATGTAAAAACTTGCATATAAAAAGAAAAAGCCCCACTTCCCGTGGGACACATTGGTTCCTAGAGCCTTGTAATAACCTCGTCAGCTCGCAAGCCACGAAATTCTTCGGTCTTTTTCTCTACAATCGGCCTGATAGTAAATGCACCAGGTTGACTTTCAATAAACTGCACACCATACAAAGTTTCATCCTGAAACATCTCAATATCAAAATCGTAAAGCACAAGCATCACCATATAAACCGAACTCGAAGTAGACTTAACCGTATAAGGTCCTCGAAAGAAAACCCGAGCATTACCTCCCTGCGCATCCTGATCCATATCCGCCCAATTGGTAAACGGAATGTAGTTTAGCAAGCGTCCCTTTAGCTTTCCATCTTCAATACTTACCTCCAAAGAACAGGTTATCTCAGTAGGAAAATACAACAAATCTCCGGCGAAAAGACCCAAAATCAATACTCCTGTCTTTTTCTCTCCAGATCTCCCAATATTATATCCCTTTCTAACAAGAAACTTTCCGTTAGCCAAAGAATCGTCCATCGACCGTCCACCTTTCACTAAAATGAGCTATGAATATAATAACATATAAAATGTTTCATGGCAATATATCGTTTGGAGAGCTAACTCAAAAGGCTAGACAAAAAACTCAGCTTTGTTATTCAGCACATTCAATACAGTGTCAAGAATGGGATGTTTGGTTTGGAAAAAAAGCCGTCTTGCCGTGCTCACACCTCACCCTCTTTCCCAAAAAAAACGAACACACAGGTATTCATCATCAAAAACAACTGCTTTTTTCCAGAAGTTCATATAAATTCATGTATTTGTTTGGTTACCACGACAAGCCTCCTATTAACCTGAGCACCGCCATTCTTCATTATTCCGTTCCCCTCTCAACAAATAAAAATACAATTCATACTATGCGCACAAAGTCCGAATTGTGAACCATGACTCATAATTGTTGGGAAAGAAAAAAGCCTGCAATATGAGGCTTTGAGTTTTTATCCTTTAGGGGCTTTACTCGTCCGTGTTCATCAAAAATTCATCAATCATGTATCGATTTACCGAATGGGTTGGCATATCTACCTTTCCTGTATCAGGAGCAATGCGATTCAAAAAAACCATATCTCCTAAAATTTCACAATTCCACGATTGTGGAGAAAACACTATTGTACGCCCCTCAGGCCCAAAATCCTGGCAATCAACCACCAACTCCCCTATATCATTTACATGTGCATTAGTAATGGCACTGCTGGCATCATACGTTCCCTCTTGTTCGTTGCCACAATACTCGGTAATAGAAGCGCCCCGCATTTCAATGTCACGCAACACTTCCATTTCCACACCCCCTTCCTGTGTAGTGCTAATACTATAATCCCACAAATTACTTAATTTTACAAGTGCTCGTTGTGGTTCAAAATCTTGATAAAATTATTAAATATCAGTATTCTCTACTGAGATCATAAATGAAAATTTGAAAGGGGTGATTTAAGTGAAAGATCTTTCTTCAAATTGTCTTGTTGTGCCAGAAAACGATTCGCTGAGTTGGTCACTTACAAAGACACTGTGGCTTTATACTATGCTTTTGCCAGCTCTTTTGTTTGGATACCAAGCATCCAACATTCCGCTTGTAATCGGTGCGATCTGCCTCTTGTTGGTAACAATATGTATTGGCCACTCGATTGGACTTCATCGAGGCATCATTCACCACACATATGAATGCTCAACACTTACAAGAAAGATACTAGTATATTTTTTCGTTCATTCGGGATTGGGGGGTCCAATTTCGTGGATCAAATTGCATTATGTCCGTGACTATTGGCAAAATCAACCTGACTGTCCAAAATACTTTCAATACGGACACGGAATCTGGAAAGATTATTTCTGGAACTTACATTACAGCTACAACACACACAGCTGGGATCGCTACAACCTTCCAAAAGCTGACCTTGCGGACCCATGGCTTATGTGGCTTGAAAAGACCTGGGTTTGGCATAACTTGGGTTTTGCGCTCTTAATTGGGATGTTGTTTGGTCTTAATGCCATGATCATGTTATTTTGTACTCGAATTAGTGTGAGCATATTAGGTCACTGGTTAGTTGGGTTTTTAACCCACAAGTTTGGATATACTCGATATAGGATCGAAAACGCCAAAGAGAGTGCATACAACGATTGGTTCTGGGGTATTGTTTCATTCGGAGAGGGTTTCCACAATAATCATCATGCACACCCATCCTCTGCAAAAATGGGTCAGTGCTGGTATGAAATTGATATTGGTTGGTGGGTTATTGCTATAATGGAAAAACTTGGTTTGGTGTGGGAGGTAAAAACATTTGATAGAGTCGCGACCGATCGCCCAGGAGTCGTTGTCGACAAAAAAAACTGGAAGTTTCCATGGAGTTGAGATGCGTAAGCCAACCAATTAAAGGTTGGTTTTTTGTTTTGTGGCTCCGG
>CAYLXU010000013.1:0-16637 GCA_964388055.1 uncultured Candidatus Saccharibacteria bacterium
AAGCCGCAACCGACACAGGCGAAAAACAAGAAGCCTGCGCCGAAAAAAGTAGCCAAGAAGGGTAGTGGCTGGAGCTGGTGGCGATGGCTGCTCTTTGTCCTCGTCCTCGGAATTGGTGGGTTCGCCACCTACCAACTCCGTAGGTTCGCGGGGGTAAGACCGGCAGGGGTGATGGGGGCAATCACTGTGATCATCCTCCTCCTGTTGTGGCTCTTCATGTAGCGGGCCCCATGTGGGCACAAGCTCGCGCAACACGCGGGCTTTTTCTTTTCTCCTTACGTTTGTTGCGACAGATATTGTTACCTTGTATAATTGAAAAGATGTCGGTTGTTCTAAAAAATATCCTGACCCATTCGTATTAATTTGTATCATCGTACCATTTGTATATTGGTATATTTTATTTATGGAAAACTCTAAAAACTGGAAAGATCTGTTTAAAAATATTTTTTGGGCGTTTCTTACGCTCGCGCTTCTTGTGCTCATCATCGGTGAGTTCGTTGGATTTGAAAAAAAACCAAAACAAGTCAATCTTTCTGAAATTGCGCAAAAAATTAACGCAGGAGAGGTGACAAAACTTGTGGTAAGCGGAACCGAGATGCGAGCAAGCTTAAAAGATGAAACCATACTCATTGCACAAAAGGAGCCGGAAACTGGCGTGTCGGCAACACTTACAAATTTAGGGGTTTCAAGCGAGCAGCTCCAAATCATCAACCTTGAAATCAAACACGAATCTGGCTTCATGTTTTGGGCAAGCATCCTCATCCCCACCCTTCTTCCTGCACTTCTCATCCTTGCCATCTTTTGGTTTATGTTTCGACAAGCACAAAAAAGTACCAATCAAGCAATGTTCTTTGGTAAATCAAACATCCGTCTTTTTGCACCTCATGGAAAGGACAAGGTCACCTTCAAAGACGTGGCAGGATTGGATGAACCAAAAGAAGAACTCAAAGAAGTTGTTGATTTTCTCAAGTTCCCAAAAAAATATCTTGATATTGGTGCACGTATCCCGAGGGGCATTCTTCTTGTAGGACCTCCAGGAACTGGAAAAACTCTTCTTGCGCGGGCAGTTGCGGGAGAAGCAAACGTACCATTCTTTCATATTTCTGGTTCGGAATTCGTAGAAATGTTTGTTGGTGTCGGTGCTTCACGTGTACGCGACGCCTTTTCCACAGCAAAGAAAGCATCTCCCTCGATTATCTTTATCGATGAAATCGATGCAATTGGAAGAGAACGTGGTGCAGGACTTGGAGGAGGACACGATGAACGTGAGCAAACCCTTAACCAAATCCTTGTTGAAATGGATGGATTTGAGCGGGATACTCAGGTAATCGTTATGGCGGCAACAAACAGACCCGATGTACTCGACTCCGCCCTTCTTCGTCCCGGCCGCTTCGATAGACGCGTACTCCTCGATATTCCGGACGTACGCGAACGTGAAGCAATTTTGCAACTCCACGCACACGACAAACAATTAGATAAAAACATTTCTCTTCGAAAAATCGCAGAAAGAACACCAGGATTTTCCGGCGCAGATCTCTCAAACCTGATTAATGAAGCCGCTCTCTATGCGGCTCGTATGAATAGAAAAACTGTCTCCGAATCTGACATTCTTAATTCAATTGATAAAACACTTCTTGGGCCTGAACGGAAATCTCGAATCATCTCCCCTCGTGAAAAACAAATTACCGCATATCATGAAGCAGGTCACGCGCTGGTCGCTTCCGCAATCCCAGATGCTGACCCAGTACACAAAGTTACCATTGTCGCGCGTGGCCGCGCAGGAGGGTACACGCTTAAACTCCCGAGCGAGGAAATGCGCCTTAAAACGAAAAAACAATTCCTAGCTGATCTTGCCGTAGCAATAGGAGGATATGCCTCTGAAAAATTGATTTTTGGTGATGTAAGCACAGGTTCTTCAAACGATCTCAAGGAAGCTTCCGACCTCGCTCGTCTCGTTGTTACACGCTACGGCATGAGCGATGCATTTGGACCCATCACGTTCGGAAAACCCCAAGAACTTGTATTCTTGGGAAGAGAGCTTACTTCAGAACAAAATTACTCAGAAAAAATCGCAAGCAAAATAGATGATGAGGTCCATAAACTTATGATGCAGGCATTCAAGACTGCCGAAACGATTGTGAAGAAACACAAGAAGGTTCTCGATCTTATAGCAGAAACACTTATGGAAGAAGAAACGCTTGAACGCGAAGCATTTGAACGTCTCTTAGAACTTGGGGGCATCAAAACAAAACAATCTCAATCTGTAGGTGTATAGTCCTCTCTCCCTTTCTAAATTGACTAAAGCCCATTGAAGGTTTAGATTTTATGTATCAAATTACGTGATATATGCGCGTGTAGCTCAGTGGTAGAGCAGTGCTC
Organism: uncultured Candidatus Saccharibacteria bacterium; assembly: GCA_964388055.1. Taxonomy (GTDB): domain Bacteria; phylum Patescibacteriota; class Minisyncoccia; order UBA6257; family JACRHW01; genus CAYLXU01. Next base: position 2,380 of record CAYLXU010000013.1, read on the forward strand.
TTATACTTTGAAGTGAGGGGAGAAAGAAAAGTGTTTTATCACGGGCGCGTAGCTCAGTGGTAGAGCAGGCGTCTTATAAGCGCCCGGTCGCAGGTTCGATCCCTGCCGTGCCCACCATTTTTATTTCAACCGAACAAAAAGATATGCGAAGCATAAGGCATTGGCCGATGGTTCAAATCCATCTACGCGCACAGGTCACGGAAGGGTGCGTGAGCGGTTGAAACGGCAGTCCTGGAAAGACTGTGTACCAGCAATGGTACCGTGGGTTCGAATCCCACCCCTTCCGCCAAAATTGGAAATCGGAATTGGAAGCCGAAATGGGATAAAGAAAATAAAAACCGCGTTTAAGCGGTTTTTGTTTTTAAAACGTTATACGAGAATAATACGAGGTTTCAAAAACACAGAAACCTTTCCCTCCTCAAACAATTTTTCGAGATTCTCTCCCCAGATCTTCACGGCATGCTCAACGTCTTCAAGGAGATTTTTATCGCGCACTTCAACAACCTGCAAAGATGTTGCCTCGATCGCGACCGGTGGGGCTTCCCCCGAAAGAAGCCCGCCAAACACAAGTTGCTCGGGAGACAACTCACCATCCACGGCACGCTCAAAAGAATTCTGTAAATCATCGAGTGGAATGTTCCGCATTACAACAAATTCTGGATACATCTCGCCATCCTCGTGCGCCTCTTGCATTGTTATAAGGCCCAACTTACTCATCACGTCCTCAACACTCTCAACATCATCTGAAAGCTCCGGAGGACCCCCAATCCACCCATCAAAAAGTGTCGCCATCTTTTTTTCAAGTTTTCGTGGATCAAACGCCAGCAAAGTTGTTTTGAGACAAGCAAGACCAAACAAGGTAATACTCTCGTTATACTCTACAAGTGTATACCCCTTCTCACGAAACTGAGGAATAATTGAGCGAAATGCATCTCCTGCCGCATCGATAAGCATCTGTTTCTGCTGTTCCATACATTCCATCCTCCCTAGCAATGAACCATTTGTGTTATACGACATATATCTTTTTTTGTCCATACAACATTGACGCCATGATAATTCTATAGTAATTTTTACTCAATTCCCTAAATATATTTTCTAGAAAGGCAACAATCAGATGACACCACAAGAATTGAGGGAAGTAACTAAATCTACAATCAAAGAACTCACAAAAAAAGCAAACCTTGAAAAAGAAAGACAAAGACAAGCAGAGGCACAACGAAAGGAAGAAGGCGCAAAAACAAAGGCTAAATTTATTATCGAACAAATTCCTGCGCGAGCATCAACCGAAGCAAAAGCAGGTCGATATCACGCGATTGTGATGAGTATTGATAAAGATGAGTGCGGAGGTAGCACATTCACTGAAGGCCTATGTTGTTGCGACCCAACTCTCCTCACTGGCACCGCACGGTTTGTATATGACCATTGTGATGCAGAAGGTTTCAAACCAACGCTTGAATATTGGAGTGATGGATACGGATATAATGACGGGTTTAATATTGTGATTCATTGGTGATACCCCACTCGGGGTATTTTTTATATTCTCTAGCAGAACACTCCAGCCGTAAGGCTGCGAATGAATGCCAGCGCAGAAGCTGCCCTAGACGGATGATGAAGCGACACGGCTGTAAAGTCATGGGTCTCTTATTATTAATAAACTTGATTAAAATATCCGATTGACAGAGAAACCTCGCTCTGCTCTAATAAAAACTAGCACATTATAAAAAGGGTGAGCATGGTGAAAAGACCAAAAGTATACGTAGCAAAATCATCCATCGCTGGCAAAGGGATTTTTGCGGCAAAAAACTTTAAGACAGGGGAAACAATTTTTATCCCTAAGGGAAAAATCGAACAGTCCCACCACTATACAAGATGGGAGTCTAAACGATATCAGCACGCGCTCGCTATTGGTCCACATCAATGGATCCACACCTCACGCAGTGACCCACTCTGGAACTTGAATCATTCTTGTGAACCAAATGCGTGCGTGCGTGGAGTAAAAAAAATTGTCGCGCTTCGAGACATACAAAAAGGAGAAGAAATTACCATTGATTACACACTCACCGAGGAGGATCCTTACTGGGAAATGACTTGTTCATGCAAAACACCTTCCTGCAGAAATCACATCCAGAGTCTACCTCTCATGCCAAGAGAATTTAAACAAACACACAGGGACCATATTGCCACCTGGCTTAAAAAATATATAGCATAACAAAAAAGAGGTCACGTATGACCTCTTTTACACTTTTATACTTGATCATCAGCAACTCCTTTTTTCTTTCCAGTGCCCAACTCGTACCAACTCATCACCCCTTTTTTCAAAGAGGTTCATTTCATCAAGCGGCGGATAATAAGCATGGATAGACACTGACAAGTCTTGATCCGACACCCCTCTTACAAGATGTACGTAGGGAGCAGGAATAGACATGGTAGATCCCTCTCCAAGCTCTCGTGTAACAGTCTGGAACCTTAGACGTTCCTCTCCATTTTTCCATTTGTTTCGATCAAATACATATACTTCTTCTTCTATCTCTCCCTTGTGCACGTATACACCCACCTCGGAATCAAGATGATCATGAATGTCTGTTTCTTCCGGACTCCGCGCACCCTCCAAAACAGGACATCTCCATAAGAGTAGCCAAATATCTGGTCTTCTCAAACCATCAATCCCATCTTCGACACCATTACCAATTCTTATGGAAGGCCTTACGGGACAGGTTTTGTGATCTGAATACATACTAACAATTTTGTCTATTTCCGCCTTATGTTCAACTCCTAAGTATCGCACCAATTTCCCAAGTCTTCGAGTTGTAATATTCTCATGTTTAGGGATATTTTTTTCTATCCACTCGTCCACAATATCAGTAAGTTCTTTGATAATTCTATCTCTCTCTCTTGCATCATCTTCGGAAAGCCATTCCACTTTTTTATCACTTGTGCCATTGTGAGCCTCTTGTTCCTTTTGAAAAGAAGATTCTTTCATAAAGCTAAATATTTAAATTTTTTATGTATTAGTTCTATATAATATTGATACTAGTACGGGGACCATATATCGGCCCATGAAAGTCGACCCCAAGCCGAACAATTCCAGCTCGAGTATATCCCCGCCCATATGACACTACAGGGACGCTATCACCATCCACCATATACGCCCCAAGCTGATATGCGCTACTCCCATTCCCCTCCCAATCATTCATAATCTGATTCGTTTCTTCGAGGTGGGTAATTGCGTAAATGAGCTGATCTTCGATACAAAAACCCTGCTCGTTCGCATACATTGGATCTGTCTGTATCATTTTTAGATATTCTCTTGGACTCCTTCCAGCCTCCAACTGCTTTCTTCCATTAATTGTTTCACCCGCCCCTCCTCTTGGAATATTTGGCAAATATTCAATCAAAAGCACATTCCATGCCTTGCCCCCAGCAAGCAACTCGTGTTTTGTTTTTCCTCCATGACTTTGCGGGGAATATTGCTGAGGATAATAAAATAACATATCATTCGCATCTGCTTCAACAAATCCATCCCACACCCAAACAGGCTTATCCCCATCTAAATCTATCGGCTCGTCGGGATCATCCAAAGTTTTTTTTGTCGCAAAAAGTGCTCCTTCCCGCAAGTGTGTCAACAATGATTGTTTATATTTTTCGATAAGAACACCGAGACGCATACCTATTGGAACCAAAATCAATTTAACAAACCCTTGTCCCGCTTTTTGGGTCAAAAGCCCTTCTCTTTCCTTAACCAGTTTCTCGATCTCACCATACGATGGGATAGGATACTCTTTGCCATCTATTCCCACAAACCCCAATTCATCTCTCCCTAAAAGCTGCCCCACTACTGTAGTCCGAAATAAAATGTTGCGTTGTAATTCATACTGCTCTTTAAGCCGTAAAAGCTCTGAAAGAGGTTGGGTTGATTCTTCCGCCATATCGTTTTAGTATCTAGTAGTTGTTATTTGGTATATAGCGCTTTTATTATACTATATACTCTTCACAAGATACACCTATGAATATTTTAGCAATAGAAACGAGTTGTGACGAGACAGCAATCGCGCTCGTTGAGGCAAAGGGAAACAAAAACCCCGCTTTTTCCATACACAAAAACCTCATATCTTCTCAGATAAAAATTCACCGCCCCTTTGGAGGCGTAGTACCAAACTTAGCAAAAAGAGAGCACCTAAAAAACTTGCCAATCTTGCTTAAAAAGCTCGCATCAAAATATAAAATCCAAAGATCAAAACCCGAAATCCGAAAACACGATTCACAATATAAGGTTAAGGCCCTAATGAAGAGTGTGGACATGATAGCAGTCACCGTAGGACCGGGACTTGAACCAGCACTATGGACGGGCATTAATTTTGCACAAGAGCTTGCTAAACAGTACAAAAAGCCACTTCTTGGAGCAAACCATTTAGAAGGGCACCTCTATAGTTTTTTACTCACGCAAAAACTAAAATCCGAAGTTCAAAATTTATTTCCTGCAATCGGGTTGATAGTGAGTGGAGGACACACCATCTTGCTCCTTATGTCATCGCTTACGAAATGGAAAAAGATTGGAGAAACACGAGACGACGCAGTGGGAGAAGCATACGACAAGGTGGCACGCATGTTACGCCTCCCCTATCCAGGAGGCCCAGAGGTTGACCGCGCATCAAAGCAGGGCGACCCGAACTCAATACCATTCCCACGCCCCATGCTCGATCAAAAAAATTATGATTTCAGCTTTTCTGGACTCAAAACCTCCGTTCTGTACTATATACGGGATTTGAATACACAAGAACTTTCTTCAGAGGAATGCAATAATATAGCCGCATCATTTCAGCAGGCGGCAACCGAAACTCTCGTCACAAAAACAATGAACGCCGTAAAAGAATTTGGGGCAAAAACGGTACTTATTGGCGGCGGTGTCGCCGCAAATAAAAAATTACGGGAAACCCTTAAGCTCGCCTGCAAAAAGGAAGGTATCACGTTCCTACCTCCTAGTAAAAATGTAATTACGGACAACGCCGCCATGATCGCCGCAAGCGCATATATCAACACGCTTCAAAAAAAGAATCGCAGAATTGTTGCCCAATCAAATTTGAATTTATAAAATGAAATATAAAACACCCTCGACCCTCATGGAAAAAGCTTACGATTCACAACTGTACGAAAAGGATATTTACACACTCTGGGAGGAGTCTGGCTATTTCAATCCAGACAATCTTCCTCATGCACCCCAACGAACACCATACACCATCATTATGCCTCCCCCAAACGTAACAGGTACGCTCCACATGGGACATGCGCTCGGAACAACAATTCAAGACATCCTCATTCGCTTTGAACGCATGAGGGGCAAACGCACACTCTGGCTCCCTGGGACAGATCATGCGGCAATCGCGACACAATCAAAGGTAGAAAAAATACTCGAAAAGGAAGAGGGGAAACGCAAATACGATCTTGGCCGAGAAGAGTTTTTAAAACGAGTGGAACAATTTGCACAAGCCAGCCACGACACTATTGTAAATCAGTTAAAATCAATGGGGGCTTCTTGTGACTGGAGCAGAGAAGCTTATACACTTGATGAAAAACGAAGTCTTGCGGTGCGAACTGCTTTTAAACGCATGTACGATATGGGTCTCATCTATCGTGGAAACCGCGTCATAAATTGGGATGTAAAAGGGCAAACAACCATCTCAGACGACGAGGTTGTGTATGTCGAACGCTCCGCGAAACTCTACACGTTTCGTTATAACAAGAACTTCCCCATAGCAATCTCAACCACACGACCAGAAACCAAAATTGGCGACACGGCTGTTGCTGTGCATCCGGATGACCCACGATATGCTGCATACGTAGGCAAAGAATATTCATTCGTATTCTGCGACGTCCCAATCACTATAAAAATAGTGGCAGACCAAAGTGTGGAGAAAGAATTTGGCACCGGCGCTCTTGGAGTCACCCCATCTCATAGCATTATCGATGCTGAGATTGCAGAACGACACGAATTGCCCTCAAAACAAGTCATCGACGAGCGAGGAAGAATAACCGTGGGCGGAGAAAATTTGCTTGGAAAGAAAACAACAGAGGCTCGTGAAATTATCGTAGAGTGGTTAAAAAAAGAAGGGCTCCTGGAAAAAGAGGAAGATATCATGCAAAATGTCGCAACGGCAGAGCGCACTGGCGGAGTTATCGAACCACTCCCAAAACTCCAGTGGTTTATTAACGTAAATAAGGAATTTGATTTCCCACACAGCAAATCAAACATACTTCCTAAAGGCACGACAAAAACAACACTCAAACAACTTATGGAATTGTCGATAAGTCCTCAACATATCGAAATTGTTCCGGAACACTTTTCAAAGATATATTTTCATTGGATACACAATTTGCGCGACTGGTGTATAAGTCGACAGATCTGGTATGGCCACCAAATTCCTGTATGGTATTGCCGACTCTCACATGATGACGAAAAACGCACAGCAAAATGTGATGACCTAATAGTAAGTGTAAACACACCTATCTCTTGTGATGGATGTGGTGGAAAAATAGAACAAGACCACGACACGCTTGATACATGGTTTTCCTCCGGGTTGTGGACACTCTCTACACTTGGGTGGCCAGATGAAACATCCCCCGACCTCATCAATTATCATCCTACAAACGTTCTTGAAACCGGGCACGATATTTTGTTTTTCTGGATAGCCCGCATGATTCTCATGACCACGTGCCTTACAGGTCAGATTCCTTTTAAAAAAGTTCTTTTGCACGGTATCGTACGTGACGCAAATCGACAGAAAATGTCTAAGAGTAGCGGAAACATTGTTGACCCGCTCGAAATGATCAAAAAATATGGCACGGACGCGATGCGTTTTGCCCTTGTCTTTAATACGGCTCCGGGAACGGATATGGCACTCTCTGAAGATAAAATTCGAGGCATGAAGCACTTTGGGAACAAACTCTGGAACATCGCACGTTTTGTGTTAAGTAATGTTTCGGAAGAAAATGCCACCACATCTCTCCCTGAAGGGATCTCTGTCGCAGACAAGGAGATACTGCACCACCTACAAACAACAATTGACTCTGTTACACAACACATAAACGCATTCCGTCTACACGAGGCCGCGCAGGAGTTGTATCAATTCACCTGGCACTCATTCGCCGATGCATATATAGAAGCAAGCAAATCCCAACTTGCAGACGAACGCACGAAAACAACCACAGAAAAAATTCTGTTCTACACGCTCTATACCACCCTAAAACTTCTCCATCCTTTTACACCGTTTATCACTGAAGCAATATACAAAAATCTTCCACTTGCCTCTCGCCCACCATTACTAATGATCGAGACGTGGCCACACCTAGACTAGGTTAGAAGAGATTGTCTTATTTTAAGGCTCTCAAGCCTATCCAATCCACACACCCAGTTCCTCTATACTATTTTCGAGATTCCCTTGGTAGGGTATTATAAAAGTGTATGATGCTTTTTCTGGGAATCCTTTTGGGTAGTGCTCCGGCATTGGGATGGCTTTATTTTTATCTCAGCGAGGACATTCATCCAGAACCATGGAAAAAAATAGCCCGCACATTTATCGCGGGAATTGCCATTGCACCAATCGTTCTTTTTTTGGAAAATGTATTTGTTGGAGACCTGCTTCATTTAGATATTTCTTTTGCCCTTTTTCTAGGATTTCTTGTTGCCGCGGGAATTGAAGAAGGCATGAAATTTTTCGCAGCCCTCCCAATGGAGCACGACAGCGCCTTGGACGAACCCATCGATGCAATGATCTATGCCATTACTGCGAGTCTTGGCTTTGCAACCGCAGAAAACATACTTATTTCTCTACGAGAAATATATGACGTATTTTCACCACTCCAAACATTTGCATTTGCAAACATCTCCCTCCTTTCCTCGACTATAGAAATTTTAAGTATCCGCTTTATTGGAGCCACCCTCCTTCATACGCTTGCTACAGGAATTCTAGGATATTACTGGGCGCTCAGCATTAGAGATAAAAATAAGAATCATCTTTTCGTAGGGTTCCTATTAGCTATAGGTTTGCACACCATTTTCAACTACCTTATAATATATTATGGAGAATATAGTTTCCTTTATACCTCATCAATTTTACTTTTTGCGGCATTCTTCCTGTTTAAGGATTTTGAAATCCTTAAACGTACACAATTTTAAGGATTTTGAAATCCTTAAACGTACACAATAATCCCTTTTTCCACACTTGGATTCCCATCTTAAAAGGAATACAATAAAAGCATAGAGATTATCTAGGATATATATCTTAAAAAAATCTCAATAACATATGGACGAACAATATTATTCTGAGGAACCAACGTATTATAATAACGATTCTTTTAATCCGCTTCTTGCCAAAGCTGGTTCTTCAGTCGGTCGTTCAGTAGGACGTCGTCAATCTGCCATGCCATCCACAGAAGAAGATGTGGGACAATACACCGACTCAGATGAAGAAGGTCAGCTCACCGTTGATGTATTTCAAGATGACCAAAACATCTACATTCAATCTACGATTGCAGGAATTGATGAAAATGACCTTGATGTGGGTATTACCAATGATATGGTTACCATAAAAGGCGTACGTAGAAAAATGGTGCAAATTCCAACAGACCAATATTTTTATAGAGAAATATTCTGGGGAAGTTTTTCAAGAAGTATTATTCTTCCTGAACAAATCGACGCTGATTCCTCGACTGCAGAATTCAAGAACGGCATACTTACTATTAAACTTCCAAAAAAGGCGGCAAAAGGAGAACGCAAGCTCAAAATTAAACGTATTTAAGACCTTCACACCACAAAAACACCCCATGCTTATTGGGGTGTTTTTTAGATAATTACTCGAGAATAAAGCGCCCATGGGACAGACAGGTGGGCTACAATATAGGACTTGACCTTATAGACCAAGAGTGCTACATTAAAACATCATGGAAGAAGAAAAAAAGGACAAAAATTTATACGAAATCGGCTTTCTTTTAGATGGAGACTTGGAAGACGCAGAAGCTCTTTCAACGAAAAAAACCGTTGAAGATTTTCTCGGCACACTGGGACCTATCACAGAACAAGGGGAACCTGTAAAACAGCCACTTTCTTACAGAATTATGAAAAAGAAAAATGCTTATTTTTCTTGGGTTCGTTTTGAGGCTGACTCCTCTGCACCAGGGCAGATTAAAGAAAATCTGCGCTATAATAAAAACGTTCTCCGTTACATCGTTCTCAAGCTTAGTCCAAAGAAGTTACTACAAGAAAATCACCATGAACGAAGGCCACTAGGGTACGCAAAGACAAAGGACTTCTTAGGCACGACTGTCCAAGAAGGATCCCCATCCCCCTCTGAAGAACAGACGGAGGTAGATGTTCAAGAATTAGATAAAAAACTTGCAGAAATTTTATAAACTAAATTCGACTTTCTACTAATCGGATATGAACCTCAACAAAGTAATCCTCATCGGTCGCCTTACAAATGACCCAGACCTTCGAAGCACTCCGAGCGGCCAATCTGTCGCAACGCTTTCCATGGCGACCAACCGCGTATGGTTTGATCAGAATCGCCAGAAAAAAGAAGAAACTGAGTTTCATTCGGTTGTGGTATGGGGAAGACAAGCCGAGCTTGCAAGCCAATTCCTGAAAAAAGGAGCGTTGGCCTATGTAGAAGGTCGTCTCCGAACGCGATCTTGGACCGATAATTCCGGGAACAAGAGAAAGACTACCGAAGTAATAGCAGAGAAAATACAGTTTGGGCCACGAACCCAGAATACGGGATTCGGAGGACAAAAAGACCAAGGAGAAACACAAGAATCCCCCTCTGTTGAAGAAATTCCCACAATCGATCTGAGCGATGAAATAAAAAGCGAAGATCTCCCATTTTAAAATCGGATCGACACATATAAAACGAATTTTACTACCAAACATGATAAATAAACAATGCTATTTTTGCTCACAAAATACGGGTTATATAGATTATAAGGATACAAATACTTTGAAGAGGTTTACTTCTCTCCAGGCAAAAATCTACAAGCCAAAGAAAACAGGTATTTGTGCCTCACACCAAAGACAGCTTAGCCTAGCAATCAAACGAGCTCGCTATCTCTCTCTCATCCCCTATACCCATTTGCACACAAAATAGAGACCTACAAACAAAAAACCACCTATGGTGGTTTTTTGTTTCTCAATTCCTAGTACCCTTTGTTTTGCTCCTGCCACTTTGCTTTTACTTGATCAAATAGTGTTTCCTTGAGTTTTTGATCAGCCTTTACGGCCTCGCTTGCTGCGTCTAGCCCAACCCCGAGACGCTTTCCTTCATAACTATAGCTTGCCCCCGCTTTTGAGACTAAACCGTATTTAATTCCGAGATTTAAAAGCTCCACATCCGGAGAAATACCCCTATTAAAGAAAATATCAAACTCTGCAACTTTAAAAGGAGGGGCGACTTTGTTCTTCGCAACTTTTACACGAACATGATTGCCGATAATGTCTTCTCCTTTTTTGATTTGTGCGATACGACGAACATCAAGACGTATTGAGGAATAAAACTTAAGCGCACGACCGCCGGTTGTTGTCTCTGGATTTCCATATCCCATGGTACCAATATTGGCCCTAATTTGGTTAATAAAAATAATCATTGTACTACTCTTGGCAGCAATCGCTGTAAGCTTTCTCAGTGCTTGAGACATAAGTCGTGCCTGGAGTCCTACATACTGCTGTCCCATTTCTCCCTCTATTTCTGCCTTGGGAGTAAGCGCAGCCACCGAGTCCACCACACATACGTCCAATGTTTCAGATCGCACAAGCGCCTCAAGAATATTTAACGCCTCCTCTCCATTATCAGGTTGTGCAATAAGGAGTTCGTTTATCTTCACCCCTATCCTACGAGCATACTCAGGATCAAGAGCATGTTCTGCATCTATGAAAGCTGCCTTCCCCCCCTTCTTTTGAGCTTCAGAAATAACGTGAAGAGCAAGCGTAGTTTTTCCGGAAGATTCTGGCCCAAAAACCTCAATTATTCTTCCATAGGGAAGACCAGCCACACCCAATGCAAGATCCAGACTTAATGATCCCGTTGGGATAACTTTTACGTCAACTTTTTCAGCCTCGCCAAGTGTCATAATCGCACCCTCCCCAAACTTCTCCTTCAGCTCTTCTATAATCGCCCTTAGCTGATCTTTGTCTTTTTCCTTTTTTTCCTTTTTCATGATATTTTGTTCTATTTTCTAAATTCTATTGACCAACCTATGGATTATACATTACCGTCTTCCTAATACGCAATTGCCCCCCAAATCTTCGTTCTGCCACAATATCAAGTGTGTTCACTCCTGGAGTTAAAAAATAAGAATATGAAAATTCGTTTTCATCCTTCTCTACGTCTTCCCCATTAATTACAACACGCACCCCTTGTTCAGTACGACCACGTACATCAACCCGACCCTCGTTACTCACAAAATCGTCTGATGGCTGTGTAATAACAAGAAAAGGGGGGCGAAAAAAGTTATATGCCTGATAACCAAGAAATCCTAATACAACAATCACAATAAGCGCATTGACCCAAACATCTCTTGAAATATGAAAAGTTTTCTCCGACACCACCACACGATCAGTCTTCTGTCCTTTTTCCACTTCGTGGTACAGCGAAAAAATCCTACTCCTATCCAATCCTAAAAACGAAGCTATTTTTTTAAGATACGCTAGTGCATATGCCTCTGAAATATGCCCAAACTCATCATCTTCAAAAGCAGTTAAAAGGGCAAGAGAAACACCGGTCTCTTGGGACAATTTTTCTCTGCTTGTCCTTCTTTCTTCACGCGCACGTTTAATCGCTGTTCCAAGAGTATCCTGCATCTCTATACTTCACCTTCTTCAACACTGTCTATATATACCTCACGAGGTTTCGCACCATCTCCAGGACCAATTACTCCTTTATTCTCAAGTATGTCGAGTAACCGTGCAGCTCGAGCATAACCGACTCTCAACCTCCTTTGCAGAAGAGATGCTGATGCCCTCTTCATCTCCCGCACCACAAGCACTGCCTGATCATAAAGATCGTCTCCATCACCATCATCATCGCCCCCAACCGAATCAAAGTCGACAAAAGAAGAAGATTGCGTCGCCCCTCCGACAACATCACCCCCCTTATCTTGACTCAATACCTTCTCAAGGTCGGAAGAATTCATCTCGCCTGTTTTTTGTTTCTTCCAAAAATGCACCAGACCCTTTGACTCTTCATCAGAAACATATACACCCTGCAAACGTTTCGGCTTAGAGGCGTCCTGTGCAAGATATAACATGTCCCCATTTCCCAACAGCTTCTCTGCACCCATGGTATCTAAAATCGTACGAGAATCGATCTGCGAAACAACCTGAAGGGCTATCCTTGATGGAATGTTCGCCTTGATAAGACCCGTAATTACATCTACTGAAGGCCGTTGAGTGGAAACCACAAGGTGAATACCTACCGCGCGAGACATTTGTGCTAAGCGAACAATATATGCCTCTACCACCTTTCCAAAGCTTGCCATAAGGTCTGCAAGCTCATCAATTACAATAACGATATATGGCATAAATTCTGCCTTCTGTGCCGCCATTTTTTGATTATAAGAATCTATATCCCGTGCCTTTTCTCCTAACAACATTTCATATCTTCTTTCCATTTCCTGAACCGCCCATCGCAATGACATAACCGCCCGTTTTCCATCAATAATAACGGGGGCAATGAGGTGAGGTATTTCGTTGTAAATTGAGAGCTCAACCCGCTTTGGGTCAATAAGGATAAAACGAAGCGTATCTGGAGTATTCTTAAAAAGCAGAGAAACCATAAATGCATGAATCGAAATTGATTTCCCGGACCCTGTGGCACCAGCAACAAGAAGATGTGGCATCTTGGCAAGATTCGCAACAACCGCCTCACCAGTTACATCTCTCCCAATCGCAAAATTAAGTAACCCGCTTTCTTGAAAATTTTTTTCCTGGAGAAGATTTCTCAACCGGACAACCATACACGCCTTATTAGGGACCTCGATCCCTACCCACGATTTTCCAGGAATAGGGGCTTCAATTCGAACAGGGTGCGCTGCAAGCGCAAGTGCTAAGTCGTTGTGTAAATTTACAATTTTGGACAACTTAACCCCCTCTGCAGGTTTCACCGCATATCGTGTCACGGATGACCCAATATTTATCTCACCTATTTCAACAGGAATACCAAAATGTTCTAGTGTACGCTTAATGATATTCGCTTGTACTTTAATATCACCTGCAACAGGCTTTGTCGTTTCACTTTCTAAAAGCGTAAGCGGAGGCAACACATATTCACTCTTGGGTGGCACAATCTGCTTTATTGATGTCTTTGGTGTAATTACTTGCTGGCTGTCCTTTCCCATGGAAACCATCGCCTCGGAAACGCTTTCCTCAGCAGGTTTCGTAGGCTTTTGATTCTCAGACGCAGTGGGCAAGGCTCCAACCTGCATTCCAGAAATCTGAGGAATGACTTCAACGTTTTCATCATCTTCCTTCGGCTTTCTTACAAAAAGAGGAATATCAAACATAATCACAATTGAAGAAAGGAGCACACTCAACAAAATAATTATACTCGCCCAAAAACCAAACAACCCCTCAATACTTGCCACAATAGTTCCTACACCTCCCCCGGCACCATCATGTAAGAGTTCCATAAGCCCCAAAACACTAAGCAAAAGAATCCCCCCAGCGACAAACGTGCCACGGGATCTAGGAGAGTGAAGAGCAAGTAACAACGATCCCGCCATCACGACAAGAATTATAGGTATGCTATAAAACCCCCAACCAAACCAAGAAAATCCTAGCTCAGCAAAGAAATTTCCCAAAGATCCTGCAAGATGAAAAAAACTTAAGGTCACTATGAGCGCCAATGTAATAAGAAAAATAGCATTAAGACTACGCTTTGTTTCCATAGAAACGTGCACAATAGGGTCCCTCTTTTTTTCCTGTTTTTCGCCTGAGCGTTCTATATCTTTTTTCTTTCTTCCCATGTTTTGATAATTTACTAAAAACTATAACACCATTGTATCAAGAAATCCTTAAGATGAATACTTGACCTCTTCATGATCTTAGTAACACAAAAACCCCTGATCGGGGTTTTTGTGTTCAGTGTCCTCAGAAAACTACTCGGTTGATTCTTTTTCTTGTACACCTCCTTCAGATTCCTGAATCTCCACCTCGCCTGCTCTACGATAACCAGTTCCTGACGGCACGAGACGACCGATAATTACGTTTTCCTTGAGAC
>CAYLXU010000014.1:0-16054 GCA_964388055.1 uncultured Candidatus Saccharibacteria bacterium
AAAATATGTCCGCCAAACACGCTGAAATCCTTACATCCAAACACTCCATGCACGTGTACCACCAATTCCCCATTTTCTTTGACACCAACGTTGCCATTCAGGGACAAAATCTCTACGTCCTCAACAAAGATTTTCTTTTCATACTCTTTTGTTTCAATATTGTAATATGCAAGTACAAGTCTTGATGCGGCACCTAAACCGCTTATATGTCCTGCTTGAATATTTTGCACTTTTAAAAAAGCAAGTAAACCCGATATGACCTCATCACCTTTTTGAAAATTAAGCGTATGAAAATTGTTTTCTTGATGAATAATCTTCATGATATACCCCCTTCATCTCTATAATGAACTACAAGGAATACTGATGTGCTCCCATCGGGATTTGAACCCGAGTTACCGCCGTGAGAGGGCGATGTCCTAGACCAGGCTAGACGATAGGAGCTCTACAAAAATTTCTAATTCCTAATACACAATCTCCAACGCTTTGAACATTAAAATCTCTGAATTTTTGTTAGAAATTAGGAATTGGTAATTAGATATTTTATACGTATTTTATTTCTTCTATAATTTTTTCGAAGTGCATGGAGTGAGATGCCTTAACAAGCACGCAATCCCCATCCTGGATAAGCTTATCAAGCCCCAAAAGAGCCTCTTCAGTATTATGAAACACTGAAATCTGTTCTGGGCCCATCCCCAATTCTTTTGCACCTTCTGCAATAAACGCTCCACGCGCGCCAATTGTCACAAGATAATCAACCCGACCAGCCGCGTGTCGCCCAAGCGCGAGGTGTGCCTCCGTGGAATATTCACCAATCTCAAGCATGTCACCCAAAATTGCCACTCGACGCTTCACCCCTTCAAGCTCACGAAGTGTTTCAAGCGCCATATCCATCGATGCAGGAGAAGCATTATAACTACTATCAAATATGACAGAACCCTTGATTCCAGGAATGAGGTTTCCCCTTCCTTCCATCACAGAATACCCTTCAAGTGCCTGTGCAATTTTAACCAAATTGATGCCAAAAATCAACCCAACAGCAATTGCTGCTGTAGCAGAATACACCTGTGGTTTTCCAAATACATGAAGCGTAACAGGCACCGTTTTTCCGTCATACTGAATCTTGAAAACCATGCCCTTAGGCTTCATATTGTCATACGTATATTCGTAAGAAAGAACGGAAACGTGTGCGTCGTCGTTAAACCCATACGACATCACGTGCCCTCGCGCACTATCTCGCATTTCCCGTACTGTCTCATCATCGTGATTGAGAACAACAAAACCCCCTGCAGGCACAGCGAGAATAAGCTTTTCTTTTTCCTTATACAACTCATCGGGAGAGGCAAAAAATTCCACATGCGGAGGAATATCCCCAAGAGCAGTCATAACCCCAATCTGCGGCGGAAAGTCGCGAACAAGAGCCTCCATGTCCCCGGGACGATCAATGCCGTACTCAAGTACTAAGAGCTCTGGATACTCCTTCCCAAAACGAAGCTGCCAATATCCCCAACACAACACCTTAATATAAAACCAAAGCGCCCCCAAAAACGATTCCGGAGGACGCTTAAAATCACCGAGAATAGTAAGTGCCACACCCAAAGCATTATTAAGGTTTTCCCGAGAACGACGCACGTTCCTGTCAGATCTTAACACCGAATAGATCGCCTCTTTTGTGGACGTCTTTCCAACACTTCCTGTCACCGCAACAATCCCCGGCTGAAACTTAGCGAGGGTCCTTATCGCAAGAGATCGTATGAGATTAGAGAGAAATTTTCGTTTTAAGGACACGGAATGAAATTTTAATTTTTAACTTTATTAGGTGGAATCTGGTAATAATCAAGAAGGAATTTAGTAAATTCACGAAACGCCGGTACCACTGTCATGCCCGAAAGGGGTGCTCCCACAGGGCGAGTAAGCTTAATCAACACAATAAATTTGGGTTTTTCCGCGGGAGCAAACCCAACAAAGCTGTGAATATACGCATCCTCATCGTATTTTCCATTAGATGAAGGAATCTGCGCAGTCCCCGTCTTCCCCCCCACGCGATATCCAGGAACCGCCCCTACCCTTCCATGATCCACCACAGACACCAGTGCGTCAATTGTTTTTCTTGCCGTTTCGTCGTCTAACACCTTTCGCACCACTTTGGGCGATATTCTTTCGACAGAACCATCTGGGTATTCAAAGCGATCAACAACATATGGCTTCATCAACTTACCATTATTTGCAATTGCAGACATTGCGGAAATAAGTTGGAGGGGGGTTACCGAAATACCTTGCCCGAATGACGCAGTAGCAAAATGTACTTCCCGGAATCCCTTGAGGTTATTTACATTTCCGGAAACTTCTCCAGGAAGTTCAATACCTGTTTTTCCGCCAAATCCAAAATCCTTTACATACTTAAAGAAAAGATCGTGTCCCAACTTCCGCTCAATAAATGCGGCACCTGTATTTAAAGAGTTTTCAAGCACCTCTACCATTGTTACCAGACCATGAGCTTTTTTATCCCAGTTCTTGATAGTATAACCATCAAGAGAGAGACTACCCGTATCTTCGTATGTTGTTTTAGGAGTAATTCTCCCTGCATCAAGCGCAGAAGCAAATGTAAGTGCTTTAAACACCGAGCCAGGCTCGTAGACACTTGCAACGCTTTGATTTAGAAACTTCTCGTAAGAAAATTCATTATAAAGATTAGGATCAAAACCCGGCTTTTGTGCCATCGCAAGAATAGCCCCCGTTGAAGGATCCTGCACAATGAGTGTAGCAGACTCTGCCTTCCAATCCTTCATAAGAGTATCGAGCACACGTTCACCCTCTTGTTGTATATAGTAATCAAGGGTAAGCACTATATCTGCGGGAAATGCAGGATCTCCAAGTTTGTCCTGAAACGCCTGTTCAACACCATATTGCCCCACAGGATAATTAAGCGGATCTGTTACGAAACCAAGCACACCACCCGCAAAGTCTTTCTTTGGGTAGATGCGTCTAAGCTTCTCTCCCACATACAATCCCTTGAGCTTAAGCTCTTTTGCTCGCCTTACTATCTCCGGAGTCGGCTCAAGTTCTATTTCATGATACTGGGAACGCTTGTCCTCAAGAATTTCATTCCACTCTGCTTCGGATAATGAAAAAAGTGGCTTCGCTTTTTGCACAAATTCATCTTGAGCTTCTGGTTTTACATCCGCAGGAGAAATAAAAATAAAAGGAATCTTTTCGTTAATTGCTGCGGGAACAACTAAATTGCGCGAGGAGAAAGAAATCTTTCCACGGGGTTTTATCTCTTTTTGCGCATCATACTGACTACGCGCACGTGCTGTATAAAATTGATTTTTTTCTATACTTATACCGTAAAGATGGTTGATAAGCACGAAGCTCAATACAAAAAAAACGACTTCAACAAAATAAAGCCTCCAAAATTCTTGTAAGTGACGAAACAAGCGCAACATACGTCAGAAAAAACGCTAGTGTGTCGCGGTGATATAAATAGGATTTTGTATTTTTACAAGACCACGCTCCTTCGCGATTTCGCCAAGCCGCGTGGGAGAAGTCATTTCACTCAACTGTAACTTAAGCTCTGCATTTGCAGAAGAAAGCGCTCGAACATTATTTTCAGCATCTTCAATATCGAAAGCAAGATCAGTCTGCGCTACAGAAAAAAACACATATGCTGAGAGTGACACTACTATTGTAGCACACAACAAGAAAAGAAGTGGCCAAAAAAAGTGTGCAAAAAAACCCTCTGGCACAACCGCCGCGTTAAGCGATGTCCACAGATATCTTTTTTGTGTTTGCGCCTTATCGTATGAAAAAACAGTCATGGCTTTTAGAAAATAAAATTTGGTAAATAAAAATTAGATTATTTCTGCTACACGCAATTTTGCTGAACGAGCACGAGGATTTTTTCGTATTTCTTCCCACGTAGCCTGGATTGGTTTTTTTGTAAGGATACTCACCTTATCCTCCTTTGCCTTGTCTCGAAAAAAATTTTTCACAATACGATCTTCGAGGGAATGAAAACTTATTACGACGATTCTTCCCCCTTTTTTTACTATACGTATTGCAGCATCAAGTCCTTGTTCCAAATTCTCAAGTTCATGATTCACGTAAATTCTCAAGGCCTGAAATGTTCTTGTTGCAGGATGAATTCTTCCTCCCTCATATCGCCTCGGCGTGACACGCGTTATGATGCGTACCAAATCTCCCACCGTTTCGATCTTTCCCCTCTTTCTTGATTCAACAATCTCCTTTGCAATTCTCCTACTATACCGCTCCTCCCCATATTCATAGATAATTCTCGCAATTTCTTCTTCTTCAAATGCGTTTACCACATCTCTTGCGCTTACATCGCCTCCCATAAACCGCATATCAAGCACCTCCTCCTCCTCTCTAAAGCTTAATCCCTCAACTGAACCAAGTTGCGCACTAGACCAACCGAGATCAAACAAAATTCCCGCAACCACCTCAAAACTATGTTCTTTCACATACTCCTCAATATGTGAAAAATTCCCTTGAACCATAATCACTCGTTCCTTTCCCTCAAAATCAATTTCATTCTTGAATCGAACAAGCGAATCCTCATCCCAATCAATTCCCATCACTCGGCCGTTCGGCGCGATGCGCGCAAGGATTGCCCGTGTATGACCACCCCCTCCCAATGTTGCATCAATATAATCTTCGCCTGGTTTTGGATCTAAAAGATCTACCACCTCTTTCAAAAGCACAGGAACGTGAACCATAATTAAATCCCAAGCTCACCCATTTTTTCTGAAATCTCGTCTGATTCTTTTTCGGTCTTCTCCTTGTATTCATTCCACTTCGTTTCATCCCAAATTTCGATGCGATTATAAAGACCAGCAACAACAACCTTCTTATCCAAACCAGCATACTTACGAAGATACTCGGGAATAAGTACGCGCCCCTGCGCATCAACTTCAACATCCATTGCTCCAGCAAGCATAAGACGGGCGAATGCGCGAGAATTGGACTGGCTCAGGGGAAGCGCCATAAGTTTCTGTGCCAACTGTTCCCAATCTCGCATTGAATAGATAAAAAGACAGCCATCGAGACCTCGTGTTACAATCGCGCCTCCGGCCAAATCCTTCCTAAACTTCACAGGAACCGCCATTCTCCCCTTTTCATCCAAATTGTGACTGTATTCACCTATAAACATGCTTTTTGTGGAGTTATCCACATATTTTTGGAGTTTTCCCCATAGTTATCCACATTTCCCCACCGTGTTTCCATTTTACACCACTCACTCCCCACTTTCAAATGTGGATAAATAGACAAAAAAACACCCAAATTGGGTGTCTCTTGATTATTTCTCACTGAAACATTGAAGAGCTCTCTCAAGCTGCTCATCTTCCTTAGTCTTCTCATCATCTACCACCTCAACGTGAGGAAAAACTCCCACTCCATCAATCTGGGCTCCCTTTGGAGTAAAGAACCGAGCCAGCGTCATCTTAAGAAATGCCCCGGAGAAAAGAGGAAACAATTTCTGCATACTTCCCTTGCCATAACTCTTCTCTCCTACGATGGTATATCCATAATCTTTCAACGCACCAGCAACAATCTCAGAGGCGCTTGCGCTATATCCGTTAATAAGCACAACTACGGAGAGTTTTACACTCCACGATCTAGATGTAAATTCAGAAGATTTATACGCACGCCCAGAAAATGTTACTACCACCTTGCCACTAGAGACAAACTTGCTCACCATATGTACTGCAGCATTCACGTATCCGCCACCATTATTTCTCAAATCAAGTACACAACCCTTAAGATTCATAGTTTCGAACGCAAGAAATGCCTCATCAAGCTCACGATTCGTATCGTCACCAAAATAACGCACCTTGATGTAAGCCACATCTCCAACAATCTCATAACGAATAGAATTCACATGAATCTTTTCACGCACAACCTCAACTGTGAAATCCTTTCCACCACGGCGCACTAGAAGACGAACAGATGTCCCAATTTCTCCCTGAATACGCTTGGAAACGACATCAATATTGAGACCCTTCGTAGAAACACCATCTACCTCAACAATAAGATCGCGGGATTGAAGTCCTGCGCGAATGGCCGGAGTATTTTCGATCGGTTCTATAATTTTCGTATACCCAGTACCCTCGTCTTTTTCAATAAAGACGCCAATTCCGCCAGACTTAAGTTCATTGCCACTTAGAGCTCCCATAAGCGCCCTTGCTTCGGACTCGGTCATATATGAGGTGTGTTTGTCTCCAAGTGCAGCAACAGCTGCTTTCATCACCACATTAAAAATATGAGAATCTTTGTCTTCTCCAAGAATAGATACCACCTCGTTGTAAACATTTTCAAGATCGCTCACGGTCCGTACGCCATAGATACGACTCCTTAAATCTGCGCGACCACGAAGTTTTGCATTCGCACCAACTTCCCTATCAAGCGCCTTCCTTGCGCCAGCAATCATGTCGGTAGAATTCGCAGCATCTACAAACTCCATCTGTGCCCTAAGAATAATCCAGGTCAGATCTGTAAAATCGGATTCAGCGTAGACAGGAACCCCATGCAAAAGAATACAAACAACAATCAACGGAACCAAAAGCATCCGTCCGACACGCATATATCTTCACTCACCTTTCTTTTAGTTGTGTAGGAACTGTGTAAGTTTTATCACAAATACTAGAAACTGACAACAAAGGCGCCTAACGGCGCCCTTGTGTCTCAGAAAAAACATTCTAATTATTTTGACTCAAGCAAAGATTTTAAAATTCTAAGCATAATGTTCGTTTCGGCCTCATTAATACGATCAATGTCAGTTTCGTCAACCTCGACAATACGCCCCCTGCTCAAAATCTTCCCCCTAATAGATTCCGGAATAAGATAATTAACAATGAGGCTTAGCTCACATCCGTCGTTTTCCTTTTTTGTACTAAACGTATATCGACCCTCATA
The DNA here is from genome assembly GCA_964388055.1 of uncultured Candidatus Saccharibacteria bacterium. Lineage (GTDB taxonomy): Bacteria > Patescibacteriota > Minisyncoccia > UBA6257 > JACRHW01 > CAYLXU01. Next base: position 6,931 of record CAYLXU010000014.1, read on the forward strand.
CCCACTAATACCCCCTTTTACAAGAAAAGAAAATCTCTCCCCTTTTACATACTCAACAATCTCGGAAGTCCCAGAGATCTCTTCTCCTAAGTTAACAAAAGTCCAGCTCCACGTTGTACCCACAACTCCCGAAACACGTTCTACGTCTCTATTTTCCTTAAGGGTTGGAAAAAACTTTATCATATTATCCGGATCTGCAACAAAATCAATAACCTTTTCAGGAGAAGTGTTTATGTGAATTTTTATCTCTATTCGTGACATATACACCATTATACTTTTTTTCATGAAACAAAAAAACCGCCCTTAAGGACGGGTTATTCATCTAATTATGCATCTTGTGTGCGAAGGGATTGCTCAAAAGCTGTTATGAAATTTTTTGCTTCACAGGCATCCTTTCCTTCCTGGCGCCGTTCATACTCGGCACGCGCAAGTTTAAGCCTATCATACTCTTCCCTTCCCTCTGTAGAAAACATTCCACGTTTCTGGTACGCCTCAAACGCTTCACAACACTCCCGTGCCCGCTCGTTATCTGCCCACGTCCATGACCGCACATCCCAACTTCTTGTCCAAATCATTAATCAATCTCCTTTCCGTAGACATTATATCGAAGAACTGAATCAAAAATAACACACAAAACGCTCTGAGTCCAATCGTCTGTTGCTCATTTCATTCGCTGTGGACACTACAGGACTCTGTCACAACTTTTTTGCTTCCCAAAAAGTCGCGACCCCGCCTCGCATTCTTCAACTCGCTTCGCTCGCTCAGAATATGCTCCGGCTTTCGAGTCCTGACGCAAGCCAAGCAGTTGGCTTGCTTATTGTTCCTCGCTCATTTCATTCGCTGTGGACACTACAGGACTCGAACCTGTGACCCCTGCAATGTGAATGCAGTGCTCTAACCAGCTGAGCTAAGTGTCCCTTTTCACCTATTGAGGGGTTCGAAAATTTTTCAATGTATTCATGCACACCTCGTGCGGCCCCTCAAAAACCTCACGCAAGAACCTGTCAAACATAGAATAACGATATTCAAATTCTTTAGTATCAAGAACAGTATAATTTAGAGGACGCCCAAACAATACATCACACCTTCGTATAAATTCATCCACGCTCTTTGTTTTGATGTTGTCCCCCACAAGGAGAAGATCTACTCCATCCGGACGCCCAACAAAAAGCCCCGCGACAGCAACAAGCTTCACCCTTCCGAACTTCTTAAGTGCCTCGAGGAAAAAATTCCTCTGCATAACAGATATTTTCATCACCATACGCTCAAGCTCGTTAAGATAAGGGAATTTTTCATTCAACTGAAACGAACCCTGGATACCGGGGGTCTGTTTTAACACCCCCAGTTTAACAAAGTCCCTCAACGCAGGGCCAAGAAAACTTTCCGGTAACTGCATTTCATGAAAAAGATGGCGCTTGCTGAGCGCCCCTCTTTGAAGATGGAAAAAGAGGCGCAAGAGGATTACTCGCGCCTCTCCCCCAAGAATACCCGAGAGTGCGGGATCGGAAAATTTACTTAACTTCCACGACTGCACCTGCTTCTTCGAGCTTCTTTTTGATTTCGTCTGCCTCTTCTTGCTTGACGCCATCTTTTACAGCTTTAGGAGCGCCATCAACCAAGTCCTTTGCCTCCTTAAGACCAAGACCAGTCAATTCACGCACCGCCTTAATAACTTGAATCTTTTGAGCTCCTGCGTCCTTGAGAACAACAGAGAAAGATGTCTTCTCTTCTGCTGCTTCTGCTCCCGCACCTGCCACAGCACCCATCATAGGCATCCCCATCGCGACAGGAGCCGCAGAGACACCAAAACGATCTTCAAGAACCTTTACAAGCTCTGCAAGATCAGCAACGCTCATTTTCTCAATTTCGCTCACAAGCGATTCAAATTTTGTTGGAACATTTTTTTCCTCCATAGTAATAATCTAAAAATTTAATTTATTTCGACTCTTTAGCTTCTTTAATATTATTAACAACGTAAACCAAGTTTCTCATATTCCCATGCAACGCCCCAACCAACCCTCTAAGAGGAGACGAAACAACATACACCAACTGCCCAAGCAAGACCTCCTTCGAAGGGAGTTTTGCGAGCATAAGAATACGATCTTTTGAATAGAACTCTTTATCAATAAATCCGCCGAGAATGTTGAATCCCTCTAGCTTTTTTGAAAAATCAAAAATTGTCTTTGCATGTGCCACTTCATCTCCCGAGCCAAGCGTGAGCACAACAGAACCATCCCCTTCAAACAAATTATCCTGCTCAAGGCCATTTTGCCTCAAAGCAATATCTAAAAGGGTCTTTTTTGCAGTTTTGCTAGAAATTTCTTTCTCTTTAAGAGACCCTTTGAGCTCCTGCATTTTTGAAAACGGAAGTTTTGAATAGCTCCCTAGAATAGCAACACGGCTTTCACCAATTTTATTGGAAAGTTCATCTACAATTTGCCCTTTTTGTTGTCGTGTTAATGGCATATTTCTTCGCTTCGCTCAGTCAAATTCAAAACTCAAAATTCAAAAATGATGAACGAAAAATAAAAAAACGGATATTAATCCGTAGTGGGAACCCAAATAGGTTCTTGGTTCCTCGGTGGGACTTAAGCCTTTTTTCGGCGACCCACGTTCTACGGATAACCAATGGTAACAGATGCGCAAAAATAAGTCAACAAAAGGCCACCCAATTGGGTGGCCACATTCCTTTTATTATCGCCAAATACTGTCTCCATATCCGTCTACCAATCTCTTGGTAAGCTTTGTAACCATAGACTCTGTAATCGTATCCGCCTCAACAATCGCCCTATCCGTAGGATGAATAATATCATCCAAAAATTGCACTTCATCGCGAAGGAGTAGACCCTTTTTAGGACTCACCCACACGGTAGCCACAACGGGACCGTGCTCAACCACTTTATCAATATAACGTTCAAACTGGGTATCCTTGAGAAATGCCCCAAGCATAATTCCAAAATGAGTTCGACCAAGTACCGGTTCGTGTGTTGCTGCGGCAGTATGAAAGTTGCCCACAAGCGCAAGTGCAAACTTATCGGGATGCTTCTTTGCAGCATGGCGATGGATAACACCCTGAATGCGCATACTCTTCGTCTCAGCACCACCCTTATGGGGATGGCTCACAACGATACCAACGCCATTTACATTAATAAGTTCGCTCTCACCTACCCGAAGAATCTTCTCATTTACAATTTTCTCTAATTCTTGATACGACAAATTCGACAACCGCTTTGCAACACCCTCAATAAGCAATGACTTAAGCTTCTCATGGAAATCCATAAGAGGAAGACCCTGCTTCTGATAGTGCACCCATCGATCGTGATTACCCAAACAATACACAAAGAGAATCAGACATCGTTTTGCAAGTTCGGCGGAATTCTTTATTGAACTCCTCAGTTTCGCATATCTTCGGTCAAACACATTAAGAATAACATGGGAATGAAGCTGGGCCGCTTTAAGCGCCTGTTTATCGTATGTGTTAAGAGTGGGTACAAGCTCTCCATTGTATTCGTATCCATGAGAGAGTCCTTGGATTGTATCTCCACAATTAATCAACGCATCAGCATCTTCAGCAGCTTCTGGAATAACATGCGCAAACGTCGAGTAAAGCGTCTTCAAAGCCCCCACATGAACACAGGAATAAGCAACAACCTTCGCCCTCAAGGCCCGCTCAAGCGAAGCACCAAGATTGGTCTTAACCCTATAATAGGCAATGCGCTTTGTAAGTTCGTAACGATTCGTCTCCGGCTGAAAAACGACATATCCCTGAGACAAAAGCGCGTCAAGATGTTTCTGGAGGACACCCTTCTCATCTTCAATCTTATCCTGAGACTTTGTCTCCATCTTAAAACCATACATGCGGCTATAGAGCGTATCAAAGCTCATGCCAATCCGACTCAACTGAAGCAAAATACGCTTCTTCTCAATAGCAATATCCTCTGGAACAAGAGATCGACGCTCTGCGCTTACAAAAGGACGAAAATCATACGTATCCAAACTATATGTCGTTCTTCCCTCATTCTGACGCAACGTCACGACAAGACATCCCACCATACTCTCGGTTGTCTTTACTTGATTGATCTTATGGCACGCAGGAGCAGAAACTACGGGAATACCCTTATATGATGGGATATTAACTCCTGAACCCGTACAACCTGTAATAATAAGAACAGGTGGCTGTTCAGTAAATGATCTGTTCACAAAAGGGTTCACGAGACGCTGAACGGCCGTAGAAACATGCTTTGAATACCACCCAGTAACAGACGGAACAACAACACGGATCTCCTCTTCAGTTGGCCACTGAAGCGACATGCGTGGCTCAGTATCATCAAGATAGAGTCGAATATCTCCCTTATCCCCACCCCGAAGCTCAAAAAGACGCAACAAAATTTCTCTCCCAACACCTCTTGCCCCACTCGCATCAAGCTTAGGGGATGTAACGATGTGATACTTCACATCATTCTCAAGAACCGGAAGAAAATCGCTAAGATGACCAGCCCACTCTTCGACAAATTGAAAACGATATTCTTCCTTATCTTCTTTTCCTTTAACATCCTTCAATGCATTTTTTAAAAGCTCTTCAAGATATTTCCCAGCCAATATACCACCAGCAACAACAACCCACTGAACACTCCTCAATGACGCAACTTCCTTTGCCAAATCAATCAAATAGTCTCTACTGTTCTCAGGAAAATGAAGCTGAGAGAGAACCAACAGACGAGTTTCTCGTCCCTGTGCCTTCTTTTTATGCTGCGTCTCTTTCTCGGTCAAAGAAATCACCCCTTCCTTTGGTTTCAAATAACTACCATCAAACTACATGATTTCTTTTATTTTGTGAAGCGGTGCTCAAGAAAAAATAAGAAACTTTTTTAACAAAAAACACGCACATCACTAAGCCGAGTACCTGCAGGCGCAAAAGCCTAGCGCTGCACAAAACGACGGAGCAATATGGGACGAGCACTATTTGACGTCAATATCGTGACTATGACTCTCTCTCAACCCCGCCTGTGTAATTCGCAAAAATTCAGCCCTACCTGGCATTTCAGAAATTGTCTTTGCTCCAAGATAGCTCATTCCAGACCTAAGTCCCCCTAAAATGAGAGAGAGTGTAGCAGCAACCTTGCCTTTATAAGGGACAATGGCCTCCACACCCTCTGGAGTAATTCGCTCATAATCCACACTCTCGCGGGGTTGGGAAATTGCCGTTTTGTCAACGTTTGCCCCAAGAGAAGCCATACCTCGATACAATTTATACCGTGCTCCATTTTTAACAATTTCTTGCCCAGGACTTTCGTCAGTTCCTGCAAACATGCTTCCAATCATAACGGTATCTGCTCCTGCAGCAAGCGCCTTTACCGCGTCCCCAGAATTCTTTACACCACCATCCGCGATAGAAGGAACCTTAAGACGCCTTGCCTCTCTCGCGCACTCAAGCACTGCAGATAATTGTGGAACACCGATACCAGTCATAATGCGTGTTGTGCAAGCCGCTCCAGGTCCTATACCAATTTTTATCCCATCTGCACCCCATTTTATTAAATCGCGCGCAGCCTCCCTAGTTGCAACATTCCCGGCAATAATATCCACCCGATCCTTTGTGATTCTCTTAATTTCCATGATTGCCTCCTTCATCATCTGTGAATGACCATGTGCAATGTCGATCACAATAACATCAACCCCCGCCTCCACAAGCACCTTTGTTCGAGACACATAATCCCCCGCCACACCAATCGCACCCCCCACAAGCAGCCTCCCCTTTTTATCTTTTGCGGCCTGAGGATAACGAATTCGAGCCAGAATATCTTTTTTGGTGATTAGACCTCTCAATTTACCCTTTGCATCTACGAGAGGAAGTTTTTCTATTTTGTGTATTTTAAAAACTTCCTTTGCGTCCTCAAGGGAAATTTTTGGCGATGCTGTTATCACATCTTTTGTCATGAGATCCACGACGCGCAGGGAGGAATCATCGACAAACTCCACATCTCTATTAGTGAGAATACCCACCAATACCCCCTCTTCATTCACTACCAACAAAGCAGCACCCAGAGTATACATACGGTCTCTCGCATCCCCGAGAGTAGTTTCCGGAGAAACAGTATAGGGGTTGTCTATTACATATGCCTCAGCCCTTTTTACCTTCTCTACCTCTTCGGCCTCCCGCTCCACCGACATAAAACGATGGATAATGCCGATTCCACCCATGCGGGCAAGCGCAATCGCCATCCTTGATTCTGTAACAGTATCCATGTTGGCACTTACAACTGGAATGTTTAACAAAATATTCTTAGTGAGCCGGGTATGTACAAGGGGATCCTTCCGAGAACGAATCTTCGAAAAACGAGGCGCAAGAAGCACGTCATCGTAACTCAATTTTAATAATGGGTCTTTCATATATAAAAAAGTTAATATATGGTTATAGTATAGAAACACCATCAGTATATACTACTTATTTTCTATTTACTAATTTCCATATTACGCATCACATGAAACACAAACGAAGTATTAAAAGAAATCTAGGGGCAGCGCTCAAAGGGCTTGGCATAGCCCTCCAAGAGGAAATCTCATTTAAAATACTCACCCTTGCTGCCGTCTTGAGTATTGTCATTATGTATCTACTCCCCCTCTCGAGAACAGAGAAGGCAGTAGTGTGGATTATGGTCTTCTCTGTTCTTGTCCTCGAAATGATTAATGCTGTGGTAGAGCGTATCTTGGACTTTATCTATCCCGAATACAATGAAAAAATTGGTGCTATCAAAGATCTCATGGCAGGAATTGTCCTGCTCGTCTCCCTGGCAAGCTTCATCATTGCCTGGCTCATATTTGCCCCCAAAATTCCACTATTCCAATCATTGTGGACAATGTAGAAACCCAACACTTTTACCAATAAAAATCCGCTCCGATAAACATCGGAGCGGATTGTTTTTTAGATAAAAACTCCAAAATAACGCAATGCATCATGAATATCTGAAAATATCTCTTGCTTTGGCACGCCTGCCTCAACAAATGCCTTACGTTTTCCCTCATTGTGAGCAATTGCAGCGAAACGAATTCCAGTTCCCTTGACCGCTAAGTAGTCTATGACATCATCTCCCACGTAAAGAACCTCTTCAAGACGAACCCCCATTCTCAGAAAATGCGTCCTAAGCGCCGAAGCAAATGGAGCCGGCTTCGGACTAATTAAAACCCACTCACAAGAGGCATTCTTCCACGCATTTAGGATTCCCCATGTGGCTCCAACAACATCAAAAAAAGAACTCGAGAGACACGCGCGACGAAACATCCTCTCCATAAACATCTTACTTCTGTTTGTCACAATGCCTACAAATACATTGTCTTTTATTTTTTCAAGATCACGTAAAGTCAATACGAGCGCCGGTTTACAGAGAAACATATCAAAAAGTTCCATCACCTCAAAAAGCTTTCGACGCAACCACCCATTCCCAAACTTACGAATAATGGCATATCCCAATATTTTTCCAAGAGAAATTTTCTGCAATGTCCCATCCCAATCGAAAAGCACACACCGAACCAACACTCCTCAACTCCCTTCCCTTGCCCCCTCATGCATTTAAAAGAGGGTTTTTTAACGACCTGAATAATGTTTACCACAAAAAAGAAGATTAGGCAACAAAAAGCGACCAAAATCAAGGTCGCTCAAAATACTTAAAACTCAAGAAAACCCTCCACGTTTATAGCAACAGTAAAGGCAACATCTAAAGTGTGCTCCAATACAGGATCGCGAATAAATGGTAGTGTGCGTACTCGAATCTTTTCCGGGTACAACATAAGCCGCCAATCAGGCAAACACGCAAAACATACCCACTCCAGACTCGGCATTACAAGATACAATTCCCTGCTCTTCGGAAAATGACCCTCATAATCGAAGGGGCCAAAATACATGTATGGCAACCCCTTTTGCGCCAAAATGGATCGAGTATTAAAGAGAAATACATGCCAGGGAGGAGAATACGGAGGAGCAAAGCTCTTTACCCCCCTCTCCTCAACCGCAAACTCCACGAAACACTTCAAAAAATCCGAAAGAGAAAATCCTCCAATGGGCACATTGTGCACCTCCTCCTGTCAAGGATCTATTGACAACATTACCATGCATGATAAGGTTTGGCCAGTACAATAAAAGAGGTGATGTATCGTGGCACGAAGAAATCTACCCGAAGAAGAAAAGAGGATTCAACAACGCATTTATGAGCAAGTAACACGATCTGCCATGAGAGAGGCGGGAAAAACGCCTTCCATTAAAAACTGTCCGAAATGCAACACCCCAATGGAACACTGTGGAAAAGGAAGAAAAAGCATAGAGATCTGTAACGTGTGTGGTCATCGTGAATAGATCAACCGCAGACGAAATCGAAAAACTCATAAAAGATTCAAGTGTTACAGACGAGGATGTGCTCCAAGCGCTTAAAATCTTCACCAGAGACAAAATCGATGAAAAAGGTGAGCTAATTCCTCCAACTCAAGATGAATTGTTGGAAACTTCACGCTTAGGAGAATTAACAAGAAAACTCCGTCCCCGCGTAGTCGAAAGACTTATCCAACATTTCTTGGAAGAACATGGAAGCTGTTGCGACCCCACAAACCCAACAAAAGACCCCTAAAGGTCTTTTTTAAATGAAAACAGACACTGCGGACCGGTCACAACTTTTTTGCTTCGCAAAAAGTCGCGACCCCGCCTCCTCTGACTTACATCAGAGTCCGGCTTTCGATTCCCTACGCCAGTAATAATATTACTCGCTCAATCCTGCGGGGGTTGAGGGAATCGAACCCCCGAATGCGGTTTTGGAGACCGCCGGTATACCACTTACCTAAACCCCCCGAATTTATACAAAAACACGTATACAAAATACGTGTTTCGATTATAGACTACTTGGAATGAAATTCCAAGATACTATCTCTTTATTTCCTTGTGCGCCTTCCGTGCTTTGCACCACTTACAATACTTCTGCAAATCAAGCTTTCGCTCGACAGTCTTTTTGTTCTTGCGAGTATAATAATTGATCCGGCTACACCCGGTACATTTAAGACGTATTAAATTTTGGCTGAATTTTGATGTTGCCATACCAATTTTGTTTTACGAATGAAATGAGTACGTACAAAATTGAGTACC
>CAYLXU010000015.1:0-15904 GCA_964388055.1 uncultured Candidatus Saccharibacteria bacterium
CACCCAACCTTAAAGCCACGTCCTTAGAAAAAATAACGGTTGAGTGCCCAAACGGATTATATGAAAGAAAAATTTTACGAATGTCACCGTCTGCGCACGGCGGATTAAATTCATACGCCTTTTCCCTGTTAGCACGAACAGCAACAAAGGCAGTTCCTAATAGCACACAATTTTTATTTTTTTGCAAAAAGTTGATTTGTTTTTCTAACTTCTGAGGATCAACCCAGACATCATCATCATCAATTCGAGCTATGTACACACCCCGAGAAAGATCTAACCCTCGATTTAAAGTACGAACCAAACGAAAGTTCTCAGGGTTTCGCTCATAGCAAACCCGAGGATCCTTGTCCACAAAAGACTGCACAACCTCACAGGTGGCATCAGTTGACGCATCATCTAACACAATAAGCTCCCAATCTTTGAAACTTTGTCCCACAACACTTTCAATGGCTCTTCCTAATACATCGCACCGATTATGTGTAGGCAAAAGAATGCTTATGAAAGGTTTCTGCATACTATGCCTTTCTAAAATCGTCCATCCATACTTCCAAAATCTCCTCTTCTTTACCCAAAAGCGACATTCCAAGAATTTCACGCGCAACAGCCATCCCATCAATATCACGTGCCACTTTATACGCTTTCACAATAATGTTGTGGAGGTTGTCCACCTTGCTTGGGAATATTTTTTTTGCAACGCGAGAAAAACGATCTGGTAGATTTTTACTCGTATAAAGTGTCTGATTTTCGCACACGATATTCTCAAATCCCAATTTCCCTAAAACAAAACGAAATTTTTCTTCCCCCCAAAAATCCTTGTGCAATGCCCATCCCGATTCTTGAGATCCAAAAAGGTGTCGTGCAATTTTAAATTTTTCACGCAAGCTTGCCAAACCAAAAGTCTTTACCGCAGACTCAAAGTCCGGAGTTTCTACAAAAAGCAAACCTCCTGGCTTAAGCCATTTTCGCCACTGCAACAACAACTTAATCGATTCTGGACGCGAAAAATGCTCCAAAAGATGATGTGAACGAATTTCATCAACTGAGTTTTCAGCGTATTCCAATTCACGAATATCTTTATATACGTCCGCCTTCGCATGGATAACCGTTTGTTCTGATGGCGGCAAATCGACATTAACGTATCCCTCAAGATAATTCATCCCGCAACCCAAATGAAGTTTTAGTTGTTCCTTTTCCATTATAGTAATCGTTGAATTAGTTTTTTTTGATCATCTTCATAGATTCTAATAATGTCATGTTTCACCTGAACACAGAAATTTTTTCGTTCTTTCAAAATTTCTTTTTCCAAATCACTAATGTTGGGATATCCATTTGTCCCATTAAAAAGCCTTGCGTCATCAATAAGCATAACAGAACCTGGAACCCATTGATCTAGTATAAGTTGAACCTCTTTTGATATTGGAGTAGACACCCCCGCATGGGCCGTATTACCACCAGAGTAATGTGCATCCAGCCAAAACAAGTATGGTCCCGACATCCTATTCAAAACACCTTGAAGCATTATAGCACTGTCCCCCTCTAAAATATGAACATGCGCATAACGCCTAAACAAATCCTTCGCCCTATTTGCAAATTCACTGCTTAATTCGATTGAATAAATTTCTTTAAAAACATTTTTTGTGGCCATAATGGCTCCGCCCAAATATGTTCCTGTTTCAACCAAAATCACCAACCCTAAGCGCCTCCCAAATTCCTTAATAATTATATACTTTGCGTAACTTGGAGGATATGACTGCATGCCACCAAGTTTCCACCAAAAAAACTCCAACCAACCTCTTCCCGCAAGAAACAAAGGATACAACACTGTTTTTTTTACCACTTCCTTAAACATGTTAATTAAAAATTCCAGAAATAATATCCAAAAACCTTCGTGCAGAAACCTCTGGGGTAAAATGTTTAAGATGATACCTCCTCGGAGAAAATCTGTCCATTGATGACAAAAAGGATTGTAATGACTCCTCAAACACGTCTGTATCATCAAAAAACATACCTGTTTCTTCATGCAAATACGGAGCTGGACTTGAACCAGGCCACTCATAGTCTAGTGTCTTTAGATGCTCCCCATTCCATACTAAAGTAGGCACATCATGCGCCCAAGCCTCGTGAAGTGCCAACCCCTGACTTTCTGATTTAGATAAATAAATAAGGAATTTGGAATCCCGCAATAAACGCAAATAATCTTCACGATAATAAGCGCCATATGTAATTACACGAAACGGTATTTGCCTCTTTTGTAAAACACTAGTAACTTTTTCAAAAACCCTCTCATCACCATTTTTTTTAAAAATGAGACACCCCTCCCGCTCGCTTCGCTTTTTGGGTGTTTCAGAAACATAGACGCCCGATGCCCAAACCATTATATTTTTACAAAAATCCGGCTTAAATGAACAACAAAAATCCTTTACCCATTGCGCCGGAACCAAAAACACATCAACCATCTCATTAAAGATGAGACCATTTTCATCGAGAGGCATAGCAACATTAGGGCCCGCAACTAGTTTTTTAATCAACCCTCTTTTTTTGGCAGCAATAGCCCACCTCAAGGCAGGAACCCCACTTATTACACACACGGTATCGGTCACATCCTCAGGCTTGGGATTCAGGACATAATCTACCCGCAAGGCCATAAATCCTCTCAACAGTTCGGCGACGACTCTCGACGGGCCACCAACATGTTGAAAACGTCGATTCCTGGTGAGAAAAAACAGCAAAGCTTTTGTGCGCAACAGAAACTCCGATAGAGAAAATAAACTTGGCCTACCAGGCTCCTGCGTCAAAATAGTAATTTTACGTTGAAAAGTACCCATAACACAATATCACCTTCTAATAATGGGACGAATGTGCATTTTATAAAAGGAATACAACCCGGGCCTTGTCCGCATAAAACGGTATAGGGGAAACTTACACAACTCTAATAAATACAACCCCCTGATTCGTAATCGATGCAACAATGACCTCTTATATCGTGCCCCTATTAAAAATGTTTCTCTCCACGCGAGAAAAGGATCCTTTCTTAGCAGCGCATCATCCCGCACGGTATACGTTGCGCTTATAATGGGAATTTTAACCATTCTAGGTTTTAGTTTCCAGATTTTTAGCCACAATTCATAATCTGCAAGTAATCGATAGGAAAGGTTCAGACCACCGACGTTATGAAAAAGACTGCTTTTATAAAATACGCTTTCGGGAATAAAAGAACTACCCTTCGACAAAAGCTGCCTAAATGTAAGCAATGGAGAATCTACACGCACAATCTCATCGTGGACTGGATACCACAACTGACTATTTGTTAATACCACCCCCAACCGTGAATCCTCCATAAACGCACTAGCAACTTTTGAAATAATATCGGTTGATTCATAAAAGTTATCCGAATCAAGCCACGTGAATACATCCCCTGTTGCTTGTGCAAATCCCTTGTTTAACGCATCATAAATCCCCTTGTCTGGACCAGAAAACCATGTAAGTTTTTCTTCATATTTCTTCAGAATTTCCAAAGTACCATCTGTCGATCCTCCATCCATTACAATGTACTCAATATTAGGATAATCCTGCATCAACACACTCTGTATTGCCTTTTCAATATAAGAAACAGAGTTAAACGAGGCAGTAACTATTGAGACTTTGGGTTTGTTCATATAAGCGAATAATACAATTCAAGATACTGGTCGACCATATGATCTCGCGTGAAATTGTTTTGAACATGCTCCACGGCACCTTGGGACATGCCCCTATATTCTTCCGGTGACAGAGAAAATATATACCATATTCCTTCAACCAAGTCGTCGACACTTTTGTATCCCGCAATAAAACCATGCTTTTTATGTATCACGGCCTCTTTCACACCCCCCACATCGAAACTCACAATCGGCAACCCACAACTCATCGCCTCGAGAATCACAAGAGGAAAATTATCAGCAAGGGATGGGAAAAGAAGCACATCCGCAGCCGAAAAGTACTTGGCAAGCACCTCTTTTCTACCCTCTTGTTCCACAAACAGTATTCTCTCATTACTCAACCCCACATCCTCTCTCGTTCCCCCAACACAAACAAACAATACGTCTGAATTACCTTCAAACCGTTTGTAAGTTTCTTCAACATACGCCCACCCCTTTCTTGGGTCATGCCTTCCCCCTGCCGCCAAAAACAATACAATCTTCTTATTTTTGGGTAATAAAAGCTCCTCCCGAGCCTGTACCTTATTGTATTGCTGAAAAACCCCTTTCTCGATTCCGTTATAAATAAGCACTGTAGGTTTTTCCCGCAAAACACTCTGTTCAACCAAACCTTTTAACCACCCTGAAGGAGTCACAAGAGTAAAAGAAGAGCGTCCAAATACGCTCCGCTTTCTCCACATGAGATACCTTTCATTGTGCCATTCAATTTGCGGATAAGAACGTAAGCCTGGGCACGTAAAAAACCCATTTTTGTTTTCCCCCTCAAATGAGTATGCACAGTGCGGAGTCATCGCCCACATATCGTGCAATGTCCACACCACGGGTTTTAACCTCGTCATCTTTTCGAATGTTCCCAGATTGAAGTAATATCCATGGAGATTATGAAACTGTACGACATCTGCTTTTTTGAACGCATCCGTCTGTAAAATATAATCTGTCTTATAAAAATCGAGGTCGTTTGCAAGCACCCTGCTCACATGCTCCTGATATTTGTGCCTGGGAATCACAAAGACGTTTTGCGAATCCGAATACTTATGAGCAACAAACATACTTGTAACGTGTCCGCGTTCCTCGAATGCGGTTTTTAAGTCCCACGAAACCCTCGCTGCGCCACCCGCCTTATCAATTGTCCCGATTTGAAGAATATTCATTGTACCTAAAACGACTTTCCTGTTTTAAAATATTGTATATTGTTTGGAATATTCTTAAAAAAATTTCTAGTATCTATAATTACCCTTATGTTTTTATATTTTTTAAGATCTATGGAGCCATAGACATCATGATCTGTAACTAACACCACGCAATCACTCTCTCGCAAAACCCTGTGCAAGGGATCCAATTTCTGACCAAAATCCTTCACATAAGGATCTGTAATTTTTACCTCTAAATTCTTTTTCAAAAGTCCTTCTATTATTGGAGTCGCCGGAGTCTCTCGACTATCCCCCACATTCCTTTTGTATGCGACCCCTAAGACCCCAACTTTCGGATTTGAAATATTTTTAATACTTTTCATAACCAAATCCACAACACGCTTAGGGGCACCATCATTAATTTCTCTTGCAAGCACTACAAACTGAGAAGTAACCCCGCCCTCAAGAAGAAACCACGGATCAACCGCTATGCAGTGCCCCCCAACTCCTGGACCGGGTTTTAAAATATTTACACGGGGATGTTTGTTTGCTAACTCGATCACCTCCCAGGCATCCACCCCGATCCCTTCACAGATTCTTGCCACCTCGTTCGCAAAGGCGATATTAATATCCCGAAAGCTGTTTTCAAGCACCTTCACAAATTCTGCAGTTGTAATATCGGTGAGAAAAATACGAGCCCTTACAAACGACTTATAAAGCTCTCTTGCATACTCCGCAGATTCTTGTGTTGCGCCACCAATAACACGATCATTCTTAACCATTTCAACTAGGGTTTTTTGAGGAAAGGCTCGTTCTGGCGCGTGCACAAGATGGTAAGATGTAACCCGCTTTTTAAAAATAGGATCACATAATTTTGATGCAGTTCCCGGTGGAACCGTGGATTCCAGAATCACCATATCACCCTCCTTAAGCACGGTAGAAACCCGCTCACAGGCGGACCGGACAAAAGAAAGGTCTGACCGCTTTCGTTTTGGGTCTAAGGGTGTGGGAACCGCAACAATAAAGACATCTCCGGAAACCATTTTTTCCGAAAAGACCATATTCCCTCTTGCTTTTGCAAACAACTTATCTAAACCCGGCTCCTCAAACGGCAGAATGCCTTTTTTGAGTTTTTGAATTTTTTTAATATCAATATCTACCCCACAAACATCAAAACCAGCATCTGCAAAAAGTGTTGCTGTGGGAAGACCAATATACCCAAGCCCCACAACAACAATCTTCTTTTGTCTTTTTTTATTCTTCATTGTATTTTTAGCTACTTAATTGCCTCCATAAATAATGAATCCGGTTTCCTCGCAGAATCTCCGAATTCAGATGTGTCAAAATGATAACGATCCCACGCGTCAACCCTAGAAGTGTTGAATTTTTCTTCATGAACATCTTTAAACCCGTACTCCTTTAAAACAGATTTTAGGGAATATGTATCATACATCCACCTATGCAACTCTCCTTGTTTCTTAGGATCGTCCTCCCCAAACACCCTTCTTTTTATAGGTCGTAATTTATTCTTCAATAATCCCAAAACAGTGGGATGTGGAGCGTCTTCCTGTGCCGATGTTGAATAAAAACCTCTGAATTGATCCCCGTTTCTTTTCTTTATGTACTCGATATCAACATCACCATTTTGTAAGACCTCCAGCATGCGACCACCGCACACCCCTCGCGTCATCTGATCAAAGAGCTCGAGCGAAATCCATTGATAACGTTTCCTATTGATATCACTGTCATCTTTTTTACAATCGTCTAAACGCGCGAGATACTCTCTACAGATTTGTTCTAAATCCGGAACCACAACCCTCACCACTCCCCCAGGCTTTAGAACCCGATACATTTCTCCAATTAATACTCTTCCCTCGTGATAAGAAAAGTGTTCAAGCGTGTGAGAACTATATACCGCGTCAAAAACATTGTCGAGATAAGGTAATCCGCGTCTCACATCATAGCGGTGCACATCTGGATGCGTAAAAAGATCTATATTATTCCAATCTGAAGCAAACAGTGCCCCACACCCTACATTTAAATATGCTTTCCCTTCATTGGTTGTTTTAACGGTAAACCTCATATTAGAAAATCTTAGTAAACGCTTCTACGTACCCCTGAACCATGTTTTCCAAATTATAACGGTTTTTGATTAAATCAAAAGATTTTTTTCCCATGTCCTCAAGGCGTTCCTGATTAGAAAGTGAGTTCTTTAGAGCCTTAACAAGCCCCTTTTCCGATCCATCAAATCTCCACCCATTATACCCATTAACCACAAGATCCTCCTCGGTCCCATCAGCGTATGTACAAACAATTGGCAACCCCATCGCCATAGCAGTATTTAATCCAAGTCCGCCCAAACCAGGAAGGACATACAACGACGCTGTATACATTTGTTCTGCGAGTAAATCTTCGTCATAAATCCCTCCAAGAAAATGCACTCGATGTGTCAGACCCAAACTCTTTGCAAGGTTCTCTAAATTCTCACGCTCTGACCCCTCACCAACAATTTTTAAAAATGCCCCGGGGTATTGTTGTGAAACATAAGAAAACGCCTTCAGCAAAACATCAACACGCTTGCCCGATGTAAGTCTTCCCACAAAGATCAGCTCTTGAGGTTTTTTGGGTACCCCTCTTCGAAAAAGATCCTGATATCTCTCCACAAGTCTTGAAGTATCTATAGCGTTGTGTGCAAGTGTTATCTTTTTTTCCGAAACCCCGTGAACAATTTTAAAATAATTTGCCATATGAGTTGAGTGGCAAATAAAACCATCGGTTCTTGAAACCACCAAAGACTCACGCAATGCCCTAAAAAAACCCTTTGGATTCCATGGTTTAAACCTAACAAACTTCTCTAAAAGAAAATTCCTCGCCCAATATCCATCACATCCCATCCAAAATATTTTTGCGCCACTTGTCTTAATATTCTTCCAAAGCAACGGCCGAGAAAGCATATAATTAAGCAGTGCGCCATAAGAAACATATACGTCTGCCTTATGCTCGCTTAATATGCTAAATATCTCCTCGTGAAATCCGGAGCCAGAAGGATTTTCCTTCAAACGCAACGTTTTGAAAGGAAGATCCTTTTTAATGTCTGCGACCCCATCTACTTCAACCCCCTCGCTTGCAACCACCAAAAGATTCGTCTTCTGCGCAAGTCTTTCAAAGAAAGGAACCCTGTAGTGGGGAATCACATACTGTTCGAATACAACATTTATTTTTCTGTGTGTTTCCTCCATGCACTAAGAACGATAAAAAAGAAAATTATGCCCATCGAAACTAAAGGACACGAACCCCCGTTGTTCCATCGCTTTTACAGCCTTTTTAGTATCCTCTAAGGAATATGGTTCTACACAATGGTGGTGAAACTCAATAAGCACCTGGTCAAAATAGTCGAAAGCGTGCGGGTCACTTTTTTCAATAAGTTCATATTCCGCACCCTCAAGATCCAATTTAATATAATCTGCCCTTTCGAGTTGTAATCGCTGCATCAATGTACCAAGAGTCACCGACTCTACGACATATGATGTGATTGTGTCTTGTCTTACATTTGTATGGGTCGCGTAAAGGGACCCGCTCACATTTTCGTTGCTTTCATAAAAAGTGATCTCCCCGTCTGTCGCGCTTACCGCCAAAGGAACGGGAACAAAATGATTTTTTGTTTCATGAGAAAGCTCCAAAAGTCCTTTTTGATGTTTTTTTGTTGGGTCTATTCCAAACGAATGCAAACCATATCTCTTTATCATCTCCATAGAAAAGTCCGCGTCATACCCACACCCAACGTCAATGAGAACACTGGAACTATTAAGTCTGTTCACAAAAAGATAATCTGGCTCTATAAACTTTATGCCCACAACCCACGCTCGAATCCCCAGTGATATCCTATTTAAAATTCTTGAAATTCTTCTCAACACTTTTTTAAAAATAAGAAATAGGTTCATAAAATTACGAGGTAATTTGTATATTTTTCGTTATATGTAAAAGAAGAAGATCTGCAAAAAATTTCGCCCCCCAATTAATCATCATATAAGGACAGTATGCTCCGTTAACTGGATAAGAGCCAGGCACGCCACCCACAATCTCCTTTCCTGCGCCTTCAAGAACATGAACTCGTTTCAGCTCTCGAATCATCTGCTCTGCAGCAACTTGAAGCTCAGAATTTCCTTGCATCAAATATCCCTTAAGCCAATAAAAGGCGATTTGAGCATTTCCCGTAAGGCAAGAATCCCTATCCTTTGAGCCCCACGAAGAGTCAAGAGTTGTAGGAAGAAGAGTTGGAGAAGCCGATGAGTCTTTATAAACCCGAATATAAGGCTGAGCGCCTGCAATAAGAGCACGCAAAGCCGCATCTAAATACCCCTCCCCCTCGCGACCCAATAATAGCGCCGATTCAAAAAGGCCAGCTATGGTATACCCAACCAAGTGTGTCCATGGACGGTTTGGGTCTGTTAGACTTGTATCTTTAAACCACCCAAGTTCATTTTGTCGCACAAGCGTCCATTCTAACTGCCTGACCGCGCTCTCCTTATATTCCTCCTTCCCACTACGTTTCCAGACCTCAAGCAAAGCCCATGCCACTCTCGTGTGATATGTACGAGCACCCGCTGTAGTATATTTTACCCAGCTGCCATTTTCCTCCTGATGAACAAGAAGCCAATCCGCCGCCTTTTTTGCAGCAAGAAGATAACGAGAATCCCCTGTTTCATCATAAAGAACACAAAGTCCCAAAATCACTTGCCCTGTGTTAAAAACCTTCTTTCCCACGAAACCGTTCCCCAACACCTCCCCAAAAGCCCCATCCTCGCACTGTATCCCCAACTCCCAATCTCCCATTACAACGGCACGATCACGAAACGATACACTATTTTTTTGTACAGCATATCTTAAAAAAGTCGGAATGATATATCCAGTCGTTTCTCGATATGCCGCACCCCATCTTTCCTCCAAAAGATCATACGCCGCCGCAACACCACCACAACCAGTGACGTCCTGCGCTCCACACAACCACATCATTAACGCACCGAGATGATCCTCATCTCTCCCAACAGAATATGTAAAGTCGCGAAATTGTGAATCAATCTTTTTCATCTTTACTATTCTCCGAACCTTCTTGTATGCCTTTACCAACATATGGAATACTATTTTACTGCTTCCAAGAAAAACATTTGGTCTGGACGATTATCAATTTGATCAATTTCTTGAATCTCGCTTTCAAGATACTCTTTTCTTTGAATCTCTCGGAACCCGGCTTTCTTAAAAAGCAATGCAAGAGTTTCGAAATCATAGACATATTTACATGGTCTGCCCCCATATGCTTCATATCCGTAAAACCAGGAGTTCACCTTATCTGCCATAGTTTCCCCCACAAATCGATCCTGTCCATTCAATGCCTTCTGAAAAAAGAAATCCCGATCCCCCTTAAGATACTTTTCCGCAATAACATGTAAATCCTGAACACCAAAACGTGCTCTACCACCAACCCGCAATACTCGATACACATCTCTTACAATATCTTCCGCTCTCATACGTGAAAAATAATTGATAGCGGATATACACACAATCGTTTTCATTGAACCCTCGCCGAAGGGTAAGTTTTTATTTTCAAGGTCCAACACAAGGTCAGCCTCCGGAACAACATCAATATTCCAGTAATTCTTGAGAAGGATGGACCCAGAACAAAGGTTAATCTTTTCAAATGAATGCTTAACAAAACCCCACCTAATACCAAAAGGCAAAAGCGTCCCTTTCCAAAATATTTTGAAAAAATTTTTAACTCTTCCCATTGTCTTTCAAGTAATTAAAAGAAGAAGTTAAGTTCCCCTTTTTATCAAAAACAAAGAAATTAAATCCACCTTTCCAAAGAAACATATTTGAAAATAAATCTTTGTTCTTTCTGTACATAGATCGAATCCGATTGGGATATTTCGCATGAATCATGTGGTAAAACTCATCAGTCCCCACATCTCGTTGTTCGTATGGTTGATATTCATTGAAAATAAGGGTCTGCCCCACTTGAGTAACGTGCCACTTATGAAAGTGTGGAATTTGTGTGAAATTACACATTATGTCCGACATGCGTGTTGGGGTTTCTATGTAACCTCGTTTACCCACCCTCATAAGCTCCAAGCACGCTTTTTCCGGATCTTCCACGTGCTCAAGTACATGTGCACAATAGACAAAATCAAATTCCCTATCCTTGAAAGGTAAATTCTGCACATCCGCCTGAGTAAAAGGAAGTCCACTCGTTTTTAATTCATTGTACCTATGTTGAGTTTTTTGTGGATATAGATCACACAGGTGAGTAGCAAATTCAAAAGGCTCTCCACCACTACCAACATCCAACACTCTCTCTCCCGGGTTAATATCAAATTTTACAAAACGCGACTGATATTCACTTTTTGTCTCAGAAGAGTGCCCTTTTAAAACATACAACTTAACGTAAAAAATATTGAGCCTCCTTAATATTGGTCTTAATGTGTTATGCCATACCCACCCACAAGTTTTTTTTACTAATTGTTTCAGTTTCATATGTACGATATTTTTACATCAATTCCTGTTGTAATTTTCGCTCAAACCTCAACAACTGTCTTTCCGTATAAAAATAGTCATATTCCTTTCCAAATAAATTTACGTACCAAAAAGCTGGTAGATTAAACAGAAAGAATAAACGCAGAATATAAAAGTGAAGCCCGTACAAAACTAATTTTTTTATATTAACTAGAATGTCCAGTGGTTTTATGTCATAAGATACCTCTCTGGGCGCACGAAACCAAAAATCATATATAGCCTTTGCGGCGCGCTGGCTGGATTGACCATCAAGGGCATAAAACCATTGTTTTACAAAATTTTTCCGCGCAAGTTCCTGAGACACAGGAATGGCATTGTCGCACAGGACCATATCCAATGCATTTTCTAAATCAAAATATGTTTTACAAATAAAGTTTCCTTTTTTGGGATCAGCAAAATCGACCAATGGATCTCCTTTGTACATTTCGGCAAATATGTCAGATTCTTCAAACCAAAGAAGAATTGTGGGCTTGGCGAAACTCCATGCCTGGACAGAAGTTGTAGAATTCCAGTGCACAAGCACGTCGCTTATATTTAAAAGATCATAGATCTCAACATTATGAACAGAAGTTACTTGTGGATTAGTACCCCACGCCTCACTGTATGCATCCTCCTTTTCTACTGGGTGTTTTTTAATAAGTAACTGCCAATCTTGGTGTTCTTCAAGTAATTGTGAAAAATATTGAATAGTCTTTTCTCTCATACCCTTCGAAGCCTGTATCTGCTTGAGTGCCTCATCTTTTGTAATATTCCAATGGGAATACTTCGTATCCCATTCTGCTATATCAATATCGGCCATAGAAAATGAAGATGCAAGAAAAATTATCTTTTTCTTTTCAGGAGAAACATCATAAAGACTATAAAATTTTTCACGCGAGAGTAACCATTTCCTAAAGAGAGGCGCCCCCCAATCAAACGTGGGAAAACCAACAACCCTGACCTGACTCTTAAGTACTTTATTGTGAGACACCAAAACATTCTTCATGCCCTCTACTGCTAGCAAAACCCCACTAATTAGGTTCTTATAGTCATACCTGCTCACAAAATGGATAGGATTAGCCCACACAAAGCTTTCAGTAGGAGACATAATACAGGACACACCCATTGCATTTAACCGACGATACATTTCAAGAGAGTCAGGAGAATCTATGCTAATATGTACCACAACGTCTGGCGCACAAAGAAAACTCCAAAAGCGTTCCAAAAACATCATAGATTTAATCTTCACACGCAATCCGTATCTATATTTCAACTGCGCATAAACTGCAACAAGTCCAAGAGTATCCCTATTTCCATTATTTACAAAAATAAGAACATCTTGTTTGAAAGTTTTCTGCAACCAGCTTAAAACCTTGTTCGGTTTTGATAAAAAATTTTTAACCACCTGCTTCATCTGTAATGTTTTAAATAGCTTTCGCCACCATAACAAAGTTATCTCCCATTTCTTTTTTATCAATTATCGCTTCAAAATCGTTAAGATTCTCCATCAGAAATGCGTACATGGGGGTGTTCTGAAAATCTGGTATAAGTAGCGTGAGGTATTTAATAAATTCATAAAAGTCCAACCCAAAATCCCAAAACGCAACCGGCTTAAGCCCAGATCGTTCTAGAGCATACACCATTGACTGTTTGGTAAACTGCTGAATTACAGCGGGTGGAATAAGGTGCCTCGTGGTGTAATCTGGAAAACTTTTTTGAAGAATGGTGGAAAAGGAATTTGAGTTTGCCTCTCCAATCACCACCATGCCATTTTTCTTTAAATGTTTTCTCACAAGCGCAAGTTCTTTCATGGGTTCAGAAATCACCTCGAGGTATCCAAAAAGCGATATCACATCAAATTTCAAATCTTTATTCTTTCTTGAAAAATCTTGAAACAGCTCCTGACGCACATCGACTCCTAATACCTCACGTCCGGTGCGAACTGAATCTGAACTTATCTCCAATCCTGTTGCCTTCCACCCCTTAAACGATTCAACACATTTTAGTACGTCACCAATCGCAGACCCCACATCTAACCAAGTACCATTTTTTACTTTGGGGGCAAATTGCATTGCGTATTTCACTTTTGGCCCGGAGATATTTTTAACACGATAGGCAATTTGCTCTTCAGACGTATATGTTTTCGCATATTCGGCACTCTCTTCATAAAATTTATTAAGCTGTTCCTGAGAAAGACGTTTCGTTAAAAAGACATGTCCACACTTATCGCACTGTACATATTGAATGCCATATACCTTCACAAAATCATGACTCTTCTTTGATTTGCACACATAACAAATACCAATAGAGACCGTAGCCTGTCTATCGTATTCTTCAGCGCGTTCCTTCATGCGAGCAGCATATGCCTTGATATTTGCTATGATATTCGCCTGAAACTGGGTTGGATGAATAGTTTTTCCGTATTTTGTCTTCATATATTTTAATTTATTTTGAACATGGTAATTAAGTTTTTTTCCTCCATCTCTTTGAAATAATCGCATAGCCATGAAAAATCCACACCAAACATTTCCGCAACATCAAAGATGCTATGATAACCATCCAACAAGCGTGGCATTTTGGACTGAAAGAGTTCCATTTTCTTATTTTTGTGTAGATCACCGGTAATAATCTGCCCAGGATCAATATATAAGTCGTATTTTGGGTTAGCAAGACTTACAAGTCCATCGAATCTTCTCTTCACACATCTATCGTTTTCTAAAATAAATACTATATCCATCAAATATTGCACAGCCTCTTCGAGTTTGTCTTCCAAGATAATATCCATGTTCTCATCACTTGTGTGATACTCAGGATAGGGAAAACGGGAAATTGAAGGAGTCGGAATTTCAATACCAGGGGCCTCAAACACAATTTCATCATTACCCACCGATTCTCTGAAGGCATGCAATCTTGAATCTGGATACCTTGCCAATACAGCCCTCGAAACTCTATCTATATATGAATCGCCTGAATAAGAACCCTGAAAATTAAAACTGTTATTATTTCCAAGCGCCTCCAAAAACATTGCGTATTTAATATTCTTAACCCCCTCTCCCAGAGCCTTAAGATAGAAAACAGAGCCAACAATTTCTGGGACAAGTAGCAATTTATACGTATAGGAAGAGGATGGATATTTTTCTGCAATTCGATTTAACAGCTCAATCCCTACCGCACAACCGGCCATGTCATCATTACTCAACCCAGGATGGTCAATGTGCGCAACAAACATCATTGTTTGCGACCCATTCCCAACCGAGAACTCCCTGACAAGCATCTGTCCAGATTCTAGAGATGTTCTTAAGACAACTTGGTAGGCCCCATCTGCAAGGGAATCAACAAAGGTTTTTGGAACGCAAAAACCCCACTCAGAATCCCATGGTCTATACTGCAGTCGAAAATGAAATGGGATTGCGCTCTCCCTCTCTTTGCTGAAATAAAGGTGAGATAATAATTCCCCTTTTGATAACACCCCTTGGAAAGAGGCAGAGTTTGCAATAACACCTAATGGATGTGAAAGACCGTCATATACCACCTCTCCATCCTTTATTATCTTTGCTTCGAATACGGTCCACTTTTGCGGGACCGTCCATCCGTTGTGCTCTTCACCAGATGCAAAAAACCAATCTCTTTTCTCGGCAAGAGAATGTTTGCTTAAATTGTTTATAGCCAAAACAGTATCGTCTGCAACATACACTCTACGCAAAAGGTAATTCTCTTGTATCATGTCCTTAATCTTCATGGATATTTTCTTGTTTAGAAATCTTTAAAATATATCGTTTACCCTTATGCCAAAAAAAAGCTGGATACCGTTCATTATCAACAACTCTTAAAAGATTAAACTGTTCCTTGATCGTTTTGTGTACATCTAACTCGCTGTCTGCAGGTGTACGTCTGCGGTACCATGAAGTTTTACCCCGCTGAGGAATCCCGCGCACGTTTGAATAATTCTCAAAAAACTTGAGTATTAGTTCTACGGTCTTCAAGGCAAGTCGTTCCTTAAGTTCATCGTGCAATTCGTGCCCTTCAAAAAGGATGTGTTCCTGAAAATAAATATGGCCCGAGTCAACCTTCTCTGCCGCCTCAAATAATGTAAGCCATATCTTATTTTTCCCCTCCAATATCTGCCATGTAAACGGCGCGAAACCACGACCAAGCGGCAGCCTGCTTTCGTGAACCACGATATTGTGCGTATTTAATTGAAGAATTTCTGGCACCACTATACGCATGCAACTTAACAACAAAAGACAATCCCCCTTCTTAACGCTCTTATGGTCATGCGCAAGAACAACTCTGTGTCCCTTATTCTTTAAGGTGTTCACAAGCCTTATAGCGTGTGGCATAAACCAACTTTCCTTATTGTCCACCAAGACAGTAATCTGCATATATTTTGTTTATCCGCGTAATTCTCGAATAAGCATAAAAGCCTCCGCCCTCTTGAAACCAACAGCCGAACCACGCAGCTTTGCTAAAGACAAAATTGCTTCTTCCGAACGTGGGTAGGGAAACTCTTTCACTTCGTCAAAAACTGTTTTT
>CAYLXU010000016.1:0-14946 GCA_964388055.1 uncultured Candidatus Saccharibacteria bacterium
GTTTTGTAGTTAAAAACTTCTTTTGAGCAAAAAAAATGTTCACATTGTCACAAAGGTCAGTTTGGAGTAACGGTAAGCGTTATTGTTCCTGCATACGTTCCTTCTGCGATAGAGGCCCCCTTATTTTCTGCCCTATATCGAATAGTTGTAACATTTCCGGACACAGGAGTTCTTGAATAAATTCTACTTACCAACAGCTTTGTAACTCCATCGAACCCCAAAAAACACAATCCATTTGCCGTGCCACTTCCACACGACGAACCAGAATTTTTGAAGTTTGCAACGACATCATTTCCTGTCGCAGAAAATCCGAACGCAACACCTGAAGGAAGAGACCACTGTTCAGCGATACCACTTGTTGCTTCTGAATAATCGTTAATAGAATTCGCTCCCAATTTTAAAGCGGGTGTAGTACTCGCATTAATTTCGAGCTTGTATCCAGCAGGATTGTCAGTGATTACAGTGACAGCTGTCGTTCCCGATGCAATAGTTGAAGCACCACTTTCCAACGCCGGAGTCATAGAGGCGGGACTTGCGAGAGTAATGGAAATAAACGTTTCGTTGAGCTGTAAAAATCCGCCAAAAGCACGATAGCTTGCGCTCTGCATAAGCCCCGCGCCGGTTTCCCCTAATGTGTCTTGAACACGATAATTTGTTGAGGAACTTAAAAGCGACGCATCATTAAGAGAGTCCTGCAAAATCTTATAATTCTGAGAACTCATGGTCTCTCCCCAAACAAGAGAAGTGAGGAGCAAAAAAACGATTATGCTCGTAATTCCTCGAAAAAGCATACATTAATAAGGTTAAATCTATTCTCCCGCGATGCTGTTACTAGACGATACTTCCATTGTCGAAGGTGGCGTGGAAGACAAGTTGCTATCACCACTACTTTCTACAACTTCATCGGATGAACTCGCATTGCTCTCACTTAAAATATCCTCACTAACGTTTTGAGTCTTCTGTGCTCCAATCGTCTCACAATCTCCCTTCGTTTTTGTAATTTCACCATACTGGAGTGTTATACAATAATACTCTCCAGTATCCTTATCCTTGAGAGTAATGCCATTCTCAACCCTCACATAGTTCGCTTTAAAGAAGGCGGTCTCTATTTGATCGAATACCCACGTTCCGGTTGCTCTCACGACTCCAGAAAGTGAAGCAAGGGCACTCTTTAAGGTACTTATAAACCCCTCCCCCGCACTCCCGTTATCACCACCAAACACCTCGTCGGAAAGATGATACCCAAGATTTACAAATACAAGAACCGTGTTTTCTCTGTTGTTTCCGTCAAAATTTTCAAGTGCATATCCAATTATCCTCCCTGACTTCGTCGCCCTCATGCCTACACCAGGGACATCGCTTGATGTGATAGGATCTCCTATCTGTATAGGTCCATTTTCAAGAGAGATTTTAACTGGCACCCTACCAGAAAGTGCGATAGGGAGACCGTTTTCTAAATTTCCTGCAAGAATAACACCAGGATTCCCAGACACAATACCCAACATCTTTTCATCGTAACTCTTTTCTGACTTGCCAACCTCAAGAACTCGGGGCGAAAGACTCACAATATCTCCGACGGTAACCGAAGAATCAAGAACAACATATTTTTCAGCGACGTCAGCCGGCGTACCAAGAGTTGTAGATCCATCTGTAAAAATGTCACCCTCTGAGTCAACACGAAACACCACGTTTGCAGTGCTTGTTACGTCACTAAGAACTCTTAAAATAGCCAAGTTGCTTGTGCTTGTTGCATTGTACACATCTAAACGAGACCCTGGAGAAACAGTTCCTATTCCTACATCTCCCTTGTCTGAAATAACCATTCTTGCCACAACAGTGGTGCTTGCATTTGCGGTCGTACTAAACGTTAGAGAAGTTCCACGATTCGTACTGCTCCAGTTCTCAAAAGCACCTGCTTCAATTGTTGCCCCAATCTGGTTTGATGCAACACCATCATATCCGGCAAAATGCAATCTCCCCAGCGTATTTCCAAATTGCACCGCAGACGGAATTGCAACCGTCCCACGAGCACGAGCAAGATAAAGAGCACCGTAATCATTGCTTCCATTTCCAAAACCAGATACAATCGCCCCAGCCTCCTGCCCGTCTCGAACTATTTGCAAGGCAGCACTGGGTACGGTAGTACCAATTCCAACGTTTCCATCGTTTCTCACAAACAAAAGGGCTGTAGAACTAGCATTGGTTACGTTAAGGGCCGAATTTCCTGATGTATTGTCTACACCCTGAACTACCAAACGCGATCCAAAAAAAGATCCGCCAATTCCAACATTTCCCGTAGAAGAAGCGATCTGTATTCCGCTATTTAATTGCCCACCATTCCTTGTTGTAATCTGGAAAAAATTTTGTGTACTACTTGCTGCAATTAGAGGATGTCCAACCCCAGCAAATCCAAGTGCCACTTGTTCTACGTTAGTAGTATCATTATGAGCAACTATACCATTGCCATTACTATTAAAAACGTGAAGTGTTTGCCATGGCAATGAAGCGGAGCCCAAATTAAAACCACTCGCATTAGGACCAACATTTCCAGCGACCTGTAACCGAAAAGATGATGGTATATCGGTAGCAATACCAACATTTCCACTATCAGAAATAACCATCCGTACCGCATCGGTAGATGTACCTGCTGCAGTTGTTAAAAAACGCAACTCTGCTGGCTGAGAACTGTCGGTCCAATTCCCTGTTGCTATACCGTGTACGGCCGCCCCGCCTTCAGTACCAAACGCCGTCGCTCCATATCCTGTAAAAATTAAATTTCCAAGATCATCACCATTTTGTACTGCACTTGGCGAGGCCTCAGTACCACGTGAACCAACAAGTGCGAAAACAGAATTGGGGCTAGCCCCAATCAATGAGCTTGCATATGTAATCGCAGTCACTGCCGCAGAATTCACATTATCCCCACGCACCACTGTAAGCGGATAAGCAGGAGAAGTAGTACCAATACCCACACGTCCTGTATTAGCAATTTTCATCACTGTAGACGGTGTAGTACTCCCATTCGGTGTCACCAAAAATTGTAAACCGGTCCCTTGAGCAGAGTTGGTCCAATTTTCATCCGCAACACCAATAAAGCGTCCTGTAGTAGAGGTCGAAAAAGCAACCGAGCCTGTACCCCAGCCACCAAAACCATATACACCCAAAGTATCATTTGTCTGAACCCCGGAGGGGCTTGCACTTGTACCACGAGCCCGAACTGCAGAAAACACACTAACATTAGAATTGTTATAAGTAGCCACAGCAACGACAGTATTTGCAGAAGAGCCAGAACGAACGATATTGAGAGCAGTAGCCGGACTCGCCGTTCCAATTCCAACATTTCCATCATCCCTTACAAATAAAAGCGAAGTAGTGCTCGCATTGGTCACATCTAAAGCTGAAGTTGCCGAGGTGTTTCCAAAACCCTGAATAACAAGCCTTGAGGAAGGTGTACTCGTACCAACACCTAAGCGACTGTTCACCTCATCATATGCGGAATTTGCACCAAAGAATATTTTTCCCTTTGTCGCACTTGCAGTAGAGTTCAGTATTAAATTTTCTCCCCCCACAGTACCACCATTCAATGTCTGCCCGCCTCCACGCCCGGCGAGAAGAGCAAATTCAGTCTCACTCTTTCCACCCACCTTATCCGCATTAAACGCAAACACAGAAGAAGCAATACGCTTCCTTGGGGTCATTTCAGAATCTGAACCCACCTGAACACCAAGATAAAGAGGATCCTGATTAAAGTTCACCGCGCTTAATGCTCCACTGCTTTCAATAAGGGTTCCGCTCCCTATAAGAGCGGTAAATAAACCGTTTGTGGTAGTAACACTTTGCTGCTCAGCATACAAAGCAGATCCACCACTTGAAACACTATAAATCCTGAATTTAACAGTAACTGCCCCGTCCGCCACGGCGACATTGTTCGTGTCAGTAAGTTTTGCCTGGTAGGAAATAAGTGGAGTAATCGTTGCGTCTGTAGAAAACGGAGAAAACAAAAAAGAAAAAAACACCCAAGAAAAAAGCGCGTAACGTAAAACATTCTTCACACCTTGTGTACGCATTTTATTTGTCTGCACAAAAATAAAAGAGTGACTAATACAAGTATACCAAAAGACCAATCACATATGCATCTATTTTATCCACAATGTACGAATCCCAACGATAAGAAAACCCAATAAAACAATCGTAAACAATGCTCGAAGTGGCACTATAAAAAAATACTTTGTGACAGAAGGTTCCCCTCCTAACGCAACGCGGGCACGATATAAGCCAACCCCATTCACTGTATGCGGTATGACCAACTTTTTTTCTTCCCCAGGAAGTATGTAAAACGATGAAATATTCTCACGGGCAACACGACGATTTAATAGATTCTGCACAAGAATGCTGCCCTCCTGTTTCATATATGTATTTCCAGAATTTTTATAAAAAATTTCAAAAGAAATATTTGGACTCTCTTGGATTAATGGAACCAAAATATTAGTCACTTTGCCGGAAGGTCTCAAAATGTGTTGCGTATCAATTACCACAAACACGGGGGCAACTACTCTGCTTATAATTTGCACCCCCATCACATCTCGAGGCTTTCCACTTACTACGATATTTGCATAATACAGCCCATCAGAAACATCTTGGGGTGCACGGACAGTAAAATCAAACACGATCTTTTCATTCGGGCGCAAGGTGAAAAGGGGAATCTCTGGAAACATCCATTTGTGAGCGCTTGCCACACCATTACCCAACTCAACTGCACCCACTTCAAAATCAACAACAGAAGAACTTCGATTAACCACTACCATATCTCGCGCCATTGTACGTTTCTCCGTGAGATCAAAATCAAAATGTGTCGGTGAAACAATAAAATCGTTTCCCGGGGAGAGTGGTACGCGTGTAATCTCAAAAGCAAATGAGGTAGAAACAAATACTCCAAAAGTTAAAAAAGAGGAGAAAAGAACATATTTCATCCAATTCGCTACATTGTGCATTCTTTTATATAACAAGAAAGTGGTGTAGTGTGTGTCAAAAAGCATGTCTTGGTCTGTTTCAAAAAAATCACAAAAAAATAATTAAAACTATCTTTGAAGCCTACGAATCTTCTCTTCAATACTCTTTCTCTCCTCCTCACCAACTAAAGAAAGCGCCTTCTCATGAAACATTTTTCCCTTCTCCCCATCCCCCGACCGAACATAAACAGCCCCCAACAAAAGGTAACTATCTACTGAACTTGGATTTTCGACTATTACGCGATTTAAAACGAGTTCTGCAGAGCGCAATAATCCCAAATCACCCCCACGAGACAACGCAGCGTTATAGTAAAAACCTGCAAGTTGCAACATGATATTTGTGTCACGAGGGGCAAACCCAAGTGCTCGTTCACCATACAACACAGCATCGTCTGAATCCCCCGACTCCTCCGCCAACATGGCAAGCCCCACATACGCCTCCACATAATCAGGTTTCAATGTAAGAGCTTTTTCATAAAATTCTCTCGCCGAATTTAAAAATTTATTTTTTTCTTCTCCACCATTAACCAAGTCTGCCTCAAATCGTGCAATACGTGCCAACTCAACAAAAAAGCTCGGGTTGTTTGGTTCAAGCACAAGCGCCCGTTCATAACTAGCCGACGCAAGTTTATAAGGACCCTCCACAAATGCCCCAAGTTTCCTATAAAGCATACCCATCCGACTCCACGAATGCACATCTAAAGGAGCCATGTCTGCTACGCGACGCGCTGATTTTATCGCAAGTGATGATGCCTGCTGAAACCGAAGTGCATCAGCGTTTTCCCCTCCTGCCTCTCTTGCGGCAAAATCAAGATAAGCCCCGGCAAGATTCGCAACATACGTCGTCTGCCATGGGGCAAACGCGATTGCCCGATCAAGTGCAACGATTGCCCTTTCAAAAGAAGGAGCAATAAGTGCGCGTTTCATATAAATGTCCGCAACAAAAATTCTTACAAAAAATACAAAGAGAAATGCAAAAAAAGCGACACCGCCCACCACAAAAAATGATAATACTAAGGAGTGTTGTGGATCAAACCGAAAGGAAAACTGTCTTTTAAGAGAGAGTCCCTCATTTTCTAAGAAAAGGTATCCGGCAATAAGAAGCGCGCAGAAAAACCCTATCAGCACAAGACCACCATTCATCACTCCCAAAAATGTATTCAGAAGAAAAACAAAAAATGTGACAGAAAGACCAACATAATGCATATCGAAATTCTTTCCTAAATCTCGTGCACCCCTTCTAAACAATAGAAAACCTACGCACATAAGTGCCGCAAACCCGATAACACCAAAAATTCCCAAGTTTCCCAACATATCAAACCACAAATTTGAGGCCTTATCGAATCGAAGATCCCATAGTGGCC
Source organism: uncultured Candidatus Saccharibacteria bacterium (assembly GCA_964388055.1). Taxonomy (GTDB): domain Bacteria; phylum Patescibacteriota; class Minisyncoccia; order UBA6257; family JACRHW01; genus CAYLXU01. Next base: position 6,374 of record CAYLXU010000016.1, read on the forward strand.
CGAGATTAATTTCCAGTGGTCGAAACTTACTAAATGAATAAAAAAAAGTGCTCGGCCCCATTCCCAACCACAAACGTTCCCCTAAAACCTTGGAAACAATTTCTAAAGAACTTTGGTGGCTCAAATTAACGATCGTAGGCAACCCCCCTATTGTTCCCACCCCCACACCATGCACCGCAAGAAAGAATATAGCACCAATAAAGAAAAAGAGGCTTAATCCAAAAACAAATCTGGTGTTTTCGAAGATCACGCGTCGAGAAATTACAAGCGCAGATAATAGTCCCGTTCCAATCATTACACTTACCCATAAGACAAGAGCATTGATCGAAACCAAAATTACAAGCGCGCACAAGGAAAATAACATCCCAAAAACAACCCAAACCAACCCACGCCTTCCCCCAATAAATCCCACAAAGAACGGAATGGACAAAGATGCAAGTATTCCTAAATCCAAAACCCCACCAACGGGATTGAAACTATTTGTGTGTGTAAAGGACCAAGGAAGAAGAAAAATGCCAAACAGTTGCAACGCACTATACACCATCACAATACCAAATGAGATAAAAAGACATGTCACATACCAACTCATTTCCTTCATGTCCTTAAGAGAAGAGATAAAAACAAAATAAAAAAGGGCGAGAGCAAAGAAACTGACGATGCCCCCCGAAGGATCACCCAAATACCCAAGCACGCTTGTACGCACATCTACACTAAAAAACGCGGAAAGCGCCGCAATACACAAAAAAAGAACGATAAAGAAGTCAACCGAACTGCGACGTACTACCAACGCGCCATTTAAAATTCCACGAAATAACCAAACACCAAAACACGTGAGCGTAATTCCATATACCAACATCCATTTGTCAAAAATCACCCCAGAAAAAGTGAGTGGCGTAAAAAAGAAAGGCGCAAAAAGAAAAAATACAGAAAAAAGAAACTGCGATATGCGCATCAAAAAATAATCCCACTTTCCTGACATGGCCAACATAAAACTAATTATCCTAATTTTAAGATGAACAGTTGTGTTGGTCAATTAAAAAAGAGCCTCGCGACCTTGCAGCTGTGGTGCCCCGCGCATACATCACCCCAACCAAACTTATAAAAACAAATGAGTAGTAAGCGTCGGCCAAGAATCAACCCGCACGTATGAATCGTCTTCAATTAATACCCCTAGAGAATCAAAGAGAAATGAATGTGGCACCTTTACTGCGGAGAGTACCCCAATCTCATCATCTGTATAATGAGTTATGTGGAGATCTTGCGCATGACGATCCTTTTCTTCAGGGCTCGAGACAAAAAACGCATTTTGATCATTAAAAAAATGCGGCCACAAACCACGTGACTTCAAAAGTTCTACTGCCATCTTAGAATTCTTTCTTCGTGAAATTAAAAAGAAAGGAAACCCTAAAGACCTTATCTCTTGTAATGCCTCTATCGCACCAGGCATCACCGAAGACAGAAGAGCAGTCGTTGGATCATCATAAAGCCGGTGTTTTAACTCGTTGAGCTGCGCAGAAGGGATGATATTCCTGATAATGTCCGCGGGGGTATCTTCAGGTCTCAACTCAAACCCATAGTCTTTGGCCAAACGCATCTTCATTTCAGTATGATCGATTATCACCCCATCCATATCAAAACCAAATTTTTTATCTTGTGATTCATTCATATAGAAAGTATTTTATATGAAAAATTAAAAACATCAAACCAAGTGCCACACCTTAAGTATTTTTAAATTTTTACATGTGATACTTAGCAACAAAAAAATTTTTTGAAACATCTGTCAATCTTTCTCTCGTGCACAGATACATGTTACAAAAAACTAGCAACCTTTAAAAAGGAGGAGCTCATATATGACCCTCTGGAAAATTCCTTTGAGAGAACTCGAACGCAGATTAGACATGTATTCAGGTCAACTTGCCCTAAGCTATCGTGCACCGCTTGATGACTTTGTACATCACGTAGTTTCCCTAAGGGATATTAGAAAAGTGTTCTCTGTAACCCCGCTTAAGCTCGAGCTCGTTTGGGAAATGTTAAAGAGAGTGCGAACAGCAGAAGGAGAACAACCCTTTAAATCCTGTTCCATGAATGACATTGCCCTCGTAAGCATGGACCCGAGGCTCCTCAAGGTGGGGCAAAAATTTGTATATCGTGAAAAATATACAAGCCTTCTTGAACATGTGCCAGACCTCTTCAAAGGCCATTGCCTTGCAAAGGGCGGTATTCACACTCTTGGTGCATATGCTGTCGTAGGAGAAGATTCAGAAAAGGCAATCTCTTTGGCATTCTATTTTCCACCGCTTGTGGAGCGGCACGGGTTTGATTTTATCCTTATGGATGGGATTCACAGAAACTTTATCTGCCATCAGCACGGCACAACTACAAGCGCCTTTCTTATTAATAAAGTGAGTACCCCTTTCCCTTGTGAGGCAAAACACTGGAGCGCAACTCAAGTAATACCTCTTTCAGAGAGACCCAAAAACATTGAAGATCGCTTCTTCAACCTTGCACCAAAATATATGCGCGACCTCAAATTTCTCGGTATTGATGGATAGGAGGAGGCGACAGCACATGGACAGCAGAAAACTTGAAGAACAAGCACAACAACTCCTTCGGTACCTCAAAGTTGAATTACGTTATGATGAATCACATCTCCCCCGCCCCTTTTTTATTGAATTTACAGGATCACCGTCTTCAGGAAAAACAACCACTATTGTAGAACTTGATAAATTTTTACGTAGGCAAGGATTCACTGTTTTTCATCCACAAGAGGGCGCCGAAGTCATCCGTCACATTCCTCGCACGACACCGCTCTATAATATTCGCACCGGCCTTTATGCCCTCCAAATTCTCATTGACCTTATGCGTGGACACATGTATGACGTTGTCATCTTTGATAGGTGTATTTTTGACGCGTATTGCTGGATGATGTACTGGGAGGAAAAAGGGAAACTTACGGAACAAGAAAGACACATTATCCAAACATTCTTCCTCTCTCGATTTTGGACTGATTCAATCGATGTTGCGTATTTTATGACATGCGACCCAAAGACCGCCGCAGAACGAGAGCTTAAAATTGCAGTAAGCGAAAAGTTGGGAGAAACAACAAACCCCTCAAGCGTCAAAACCCTGATTACACGATACAGAAACGCGCATGAAATATTGAAACCACACCACCCACAACTTCACCTTATTGATACCACCCATATGGATGCAAAAACTATGGTAAATATCGTAGTCGAAACAACCCTCAACGAACTCCTCAAAAAAACGCACAAAGGCGGCTCATGAGCCGCCTTTTTTAATATCTTAAATAAAACCTTCACTCATAAGAATTTCCCTCTTGCGTTCTGTTCCCCTGTTATATCCCCCAAAAGATCCATCAGAACGGATAACCCTGTGGCAGGGAATTTCCAAATCAAAATTTTCTTTTAGAATATTCCCCACTGCACGATACGCTCGTGGACTACCAACACACTCAGCAACCTGTTTATAGGTAAGCACGGCTCCTTTTGGAATACTTCGAACAACATTTAAAACTTTAGTGCGAAAATCTTTTTTAGACATTCTTTTTCACACCTATTTAATTCCACTTCCAGGCGCAACTTCACGATCAACCGTAAGAAGTACGGGGCCCTCATCCGTATCGGCGGCCAGAAGCATACCATTGCTCTCAAACCCCATTAACTTTCTTGGCTCCAAATTAGCAACAATGATGATTTTCATTCCTATAAGCACATCTGGTTCATAACGTTTTCCGATTCCCGCAACAAGTTGTCGAGAGCCAGATTCGTCTGCGACATCAATCTCTAATCTAAGCAACTTCTCGGATCCCTCAACACGCTCGGCCGACAATATTTTTGCAACTTTTAATTCTACTTTTTTAAAATCTTCATATGAAATCATATGTCTTAAGAGATGTTAACTTTTAATATTTAGATTATTGGAAAGTTAAATTGGAACTTCTAAAACCTTATTACGCGACGCACGCCCCGAAACAATGTTTATGAGGGAAGGAGCAACATCAAAATATTCGGCAACAACCTTTATAACAGCCACATTTGCACGCCCATTAGTCGGCGGTTCCTTTACAGAAACCTCGAAGTGGGTATCATCCACCTTAACCACTCCATTTTGCCGCGCATTTGGTTTTGTATTTACAAAAATTTTCATCAAACCACATTATTCAAAATTTAGAGGACAACGTTCGTGTTTGTGCCGTTTTGCTGAGCAATATTTCCTACCATATTCTATTAGACGATAGGTCAAATCAAACCACTCCTTCTTCGGAAAAATCTGCATAAGGTCTTGTTCAATTTTTTCTGGATAGGAACTGTCAGTCAAACCAAGCACATTTGCCAGCCGCCTCACATGCGTATCAACAGCAAGTCCCTCAACTATTCCGTGTGCGTTTCCAAGGACGACATTCGCAGTCTTTCGCGCCACACCAGGAAGTGAGGTTAATTCTTCCATCGTTTTTGGAATCCGTCCACCAAACTTTTCCTTGATTATCCTTGCAGTTGCGAGAATGTTTTTTGCCTTGTTGCGATAAAAACCGGTTGAATGAATATCTTTCTCAAATTCCTTTTGGTCTGCACGCACATAATCATCGATTTTTTTATACTTTTTAAACAACTTCTCAGTCACCTCATTCACTTTTTTATCAGTGCATTGAGCCGAAAGCATAACCGCAACCAAAAGCTCCCAGTTGTTTGAAAACCTTAACATTATCTTTGCCTGAGGAAACAACCTCCTTAGAACTCTCAGAATTTTTACCCCCCTCTTTTTGCGTAACGCAAGAATCTTTTGATCCATATCCCGTATATGTTATATCAGCTTAACAAACAACAACTTTTCATTCGTTAACACAACATCTTCGAATTGGTGGCAAGAAAAGTAAATATATGATACTATGAATCCGGCTCATTGTAAAAAAGAGGGGGGAGAAAAAGTGACAGGAGAAACACACAAACGTCTCGTTAAAGAATTTGAATACGAAATTGTTCCCCGACTTGCCAAGGTTTTAAGCATTGTTAAATCAGATCTAGAGAAGCAACCTCTTACGTCGTTTGCCCAAGCTGCAAGAATGCTCATGCAGGCTGCCGTAGAAAAATTCGTTCAAAAACATCCAGAACATCCTATCAACGAAAAACTCCAGCAAGCATTTCTTATGATACTCATAAGCAAACTCAACGAGGTCCTCCCACTTACCTATCCGTATGTTGTAGTCCTTTTAGAAATCAAAGAAAAAAATACAGGCCTTCGTCTTGCCTGCATTACCAGAAGCTCAATCCCCGTTCTTAACGACTCCTTGCACACCGACATAGTACCAATCCTCAGAATTGACAGAGAAGAAACGCTCGACCCAACGAAACGGAGGACAATGGAAGTAAAGTTTTATAACCAATAAATGATACTGCCCCCTTTTCAGGTGGGTAGTTTTTTATCCCATTAGAAATCGCGATCGCAGATATTAATTCTTATTTCAACAGGACTTATCTAAAACATGATTTCAATATTTCTATATTCTTCGCATCAGGCCCTTTTCCATCAAATCCTGGAACCTCCAAAATCCAAGCCTTGTCATGTAAACGCCTTTCGCGTGCAAAATTTTTAAACCCTTCGAGACCAATATGTCCTTCACCAATATTTTCATGCCTATCATGGTGAGAATTAAATGCTGTTTTTGAATCATTTACGTGAAGCGCAATAATATTCTCTAAACCAATCTCCTTGTCACATTCATCCAAAAATTTTTTAACGTTCTCTTTGGAATACTCTCCTATAGCACCTGCCTCAAACGCATGTGCGGTATCAATACATACTTTTACGCGCTCGGATCCAACACCTTGAGATAAAATTCCCATTTCACGTGGTGTTGATCCAAGCTTTTGCCCGCCCCCCGCTGAATTTTCCATAACAAGCTTAACGTGCCCAGAAACCATTCTAAGCACCTCCTTTGCGCCTGCTATAACCGACTTAATTGCCTCCTCTTTAGGAGCCTCCTTTCCAGAGCCCACATGAAAAACAAGTCCATCCGCACCGATACTTTTCGCTATCTCAAGATGGTCTGCAAGATTTTTTATTGATTTGTGTACGATATCTTTATCAGGGCTCGCCAAATTCGGAAGATATGCCGCATGGAGAAAAACGGAAGAAATACCCGCTTCATCACGCGACCTCTTAAATGCCTTGATCTCCTCTTCCCTTGGTGTCCGCGCCACCCACTGTTGTGGTGAAGCACCAAAAATTTGAATACATTCCGCACCAATGGCCAATGCATTCTCTATGCTTTTTTGTAATCCGCCTGAAGCAGATACGTGTGCTCCAATTTTTGGAATCATATATAAAAAATAAATATACTAACTTTCCTCTAACGAATGTTCAATTATAGTATTGTCCTTATCAAAAAGAAATTCCCCACTAAATTTCTTCCCGGCAAGAAAAAGAGGCATCCAGTGCTTGTCGTCGGGCCACATAGCATGAAAAGGAAGATTGTCTGCATGAAACCACTCGGGCCTCATTTCATCGCTCTCAACAGGAACCCCTTTCACGTTTTTTGCATCAAATACGTGAACCTCTAGTTGCTCCAGTTTATCTCTCCAAACAAACGTAAGAACCCCCCTTTTTTCAAGCTCTCCAGCCTCCAACCCAGACTCCTCAAACAACTCTCTTTTTGCAGCCTGCTCTACTGTTTCGTCGTGATTAACTTTTCCGCCAAATCCATTCCACTTCCCCTCTCCAAACCCGCGCTTCTTCATTCCAAGAAGAATTCTGGGGTAATCATGAACAACACACAACGTGAGAATTTTTTTCATATATCGAGTCCATTATATCAAACAAAAGAAAAACGCCGAATTTTCGGCGTTTTATAGTTCTATTATATAACTTGGTCCCCCACACGAATACCTAAACGTTGTGCAGCGCTCTCCCCTTGAACGACAATTTCCAGAAACCGCTTATTTCCAAAACCGGAACTCCCAACAATAAGAGCTGTCTCACCGTCTGGCACATCAGCAAGCCGATTCCAACAAGAAAGTGCTCCAAAAGCAGTGTGAATAATCTTGCCCTCTTCAAATCCAATGTCTTGAGAAAGAATAGTAGTCTTTGCGTTTCCAAAACAATCAACAAGCCAAATAACATTATTTTGTTGTAATACACACTCCAAAGAAACCTGACGTGCTGGCAAATGAATTCCTTGTACCAACCAATGAGCAACGCGAGGGATAAACTCAAAGCTCCGAAATTGAGAGTTGCTAATTTCGCGTACCAAAGAATCTCTTATCAAACCTCGTCTCTCAACCACACGAAGCACAGCTTCAACCTCCATCAGGTGCACAATCTCAACCAAACCAAGCTTTTTCACCAACGAAAGCGTCTCCCCCTCAAACGTACTTACCACTATAGTATTTCCAACAAAAAAGAAACAAAAAGGACTCCCATTTCCCCATTCCTTTGAACTTCCACTTCGCGGTGCTACATTTACCAACACAACACCCTTCTCCCCAAGTGAAGCATCGAGCACATCAACAAGATTTCCAGCAGCTTCAAGATCATTCGATACTCCAACCGTAGTAACCGAAGCCCCTGAAAAAAGTGCCGCAACACGAACTGCCTGCCGCACCCGTGCATTATCATCATGAGAATCATTAATAGCAACTGCAAACATGTAAATCACCCTTCCGCAGCCATTATTATTCGTGGCCGCGATCAACTTTCAAGTAAAAAATTGGTCGCGACCACGAAACATATTATTAAAGAACAAAAAACTCTCAAAAAAGAGAGTACGTAAAATACAAAATGCGCCACTTTGTGCTGTCCCGTTTCTTATTCAGAATCGTGACAGCACACAATGACGCATCCAAAATTCCACATATCTCTCCCTCTCGGGGTTGGAATTCGCACCTTGCCATGAGCTTGCCGAATGGTTTATCCCATCGAACATGCCCTTAGTAGGCTGCGGGCAAAGTATTGGGCCAATTCCCTTAACACCTTTGCACTCTGGATACGTTATTTATTCAATTAAACATAATATAGCAAATAAAAAAATATTGTCAACAGCACTCCTGTGGATAAATTTTACTGCTTTGTACAACGATAACTAAAAAAGATTTTACAAATAAAAAGACGGGCTACATGGTCCGTCTTTTTATAAAGGAATCATAGTGGAAAACTATGCAGCTTGATTTTCCTCAGCAGGCTGTGCTGGGGCCACATTGTCACCACCCTCCGCAGAAACCTCAGCAAGTGCCTCCTCTTGCTTCATCTCCTCTTCAGGAGTAGCTAGAGCAGCGGTTTCCATACCTTCTGCTGGTGTTACCACAGAATCATCCTGTTTCATTGTGTCGTTATCCATATAGTTATTTCTAGGTGTAATTAAAAACGACCTTTTTTAAAAAGATCGGTTGATCTTCCTCAGAAGTATATCATATTAATTCCCCCTTGAAAACCCTTTTTAAGAAAATGGGGTTAATCTTTTTTGCGAAGCATTTCCTCTACCTCCTCCCGACTCACAAGTCCGCGTTTTCAAATTTCTTCATTAAGCACCTTTCGTACCGTATCCTCCAACATCGACT
>CAYLXU010000017.1:0-14588 GCA_964388055.1 uncultured Candidatus Saccharibacteria bacterium
AAACAGTTGAAAAAGGTGAGGAGAGGGCACAAAAAATCCTCCCTGAACGACTTCAGCAAATCGCCCGCCTTCTAGATGCAAAAGGACAATACCTAGAAAATAGAAAGTAGCAAGTAGAAAATAGAAACACATGAAATATACATATTCAAAACAAGAAAAAGTTTCTTCTATTTACTATTTTCTAATTTCTATTTTTTAAACATATGGCAAAAGAATCACTTCCTACCCAGCAATTTATCGACATAGAAACGTTTCGAGAGGGAACGGTACTTATGAAGAACGGAAACTTACGCTCTATCATCATGGTACGCGGCATCAACGTATATCTTAAAACAGAAGACGAACAAAATGCGATAATAGGCGCGTTTCAAGAATTCTTAAACAGTCTCGACTTTCCCATAGAGATTGTGATCCATTCTCGTCGATTAAATATTGTCCAATATCTCGAAAAAGTAAGCGCGAGAAGAGAACAAGAAACGAGTGACCTCCTCCGCACACAAATTGACGAATACATCGCCTTCATCCGAGACCTTGTTGCCACATCAACCATTATGTCCAAACGATTCTACGTGATAGTTCCCTATGACACCTTTGGCGCATCAGTGAAAAAGGGGAAGGGGGATGATTCTCTCCCACAGGACTTTGCAACCAAGAAGTATCAACTAGACCAAAGAACCGATGTAGTGATGTCAGGACTAAACCGTCTAGGGGTAAACGCAGCGCGTCTTGGTACGGAAGAACTTGTAGAACTCTTCTTCAATTTATACAACCCTCAAGAGACAGAAAAGGTCGGTATCGATATCGCAAAAAAATTGTCGTTACTATAATAAGATTCAAATCTACAAACATCATTCGAATGATCCCAATAATACATTTATAGCATTCGTCATATATTCGTAGATTTGAATTATGCACCATGAATTTTCCATTTTTTGGTAAAAAGAGGGAACCGGAACCAGAGACATTTGGACCATTGCCTTCGCAATTTGAATTTGGCACCGATACCCTGCAGGACCTTCTCGCACCACCAGGTATCGAAGTTTCGAACGACTATTTAAAAATAGGAAACCTCTACACAAAGACCCTCTTCTTGTTTTCCTATCCAAGCGTGCTTTCGAGCGGATGGTTTTCTCCTGTAGTAAACCTCGACAAGAGTTTTGATATCGCGATGTATCTTGACCCTATCGATACCGCCACCGCACTTAAAAACCTAAGGAAAAAAGTTGCGCAAATTGAATCTCAATTGATGGAACAGCAAGAAAAAGGCCTTGTGCGAGATCCCCTCCTCGAAGCATCATACAAAAACATTGAGGACCTAAGAGACCAACTTCAACAAGCACAAGAGAAACTGTTTCATGTAGGAATATATTTCACTATATACGCCCCTGACCTCAAATCGCTTGAAAAATACAACCTCGAGCTTGAAGGACTCTTAGAAGGGAGAATGGTGTATATCAAACCAACACTATTTCAACACCTTGAGGGATACCAAACAACGTTGCCACTCGTTTCAGACAAAATCCAGGTGTACACTCCATTTAATACTGCCCCTATTTCGACGTTTTTCCCATTTGATTCTGCAGAACTTACCTCCGAAGAGGGGATTCTTTATGGCATAAACATGCACAACAACGGCCTGATTATTTTTGATCGCTTCTCAATGGAAAATGCAAACATGGTGGTATTCGCAAAATCTGGTTCGGGAAAATCATACTTCACAAAACTAGAAATTCTTCGCAGCCTCATGATGGGAACAGATGTACTCATTATCGACCCAGAAAACGAGTACCAATCTTTAGCAGAAGCGATTGGAGGTGGATACTTCAGAATCTCCTTATCCTCAGAACATCGTATTAACCCTTTCGACCTGCCACCGATCCCTGCAGATGAGTCTTCCGCAGATATCTTGCGCTCTCACATCCTCACTCTTACAGGGCTCCTCAAAATTATGCTTGGCGAAATTACCCCTACGGAGGAGGCGCTTCTCGACCAAGCCCTTCTTGAAACATACGCTTCAAGAGAAATCACGCCCCACGCCGATTTTACAGGAAAAACTCCCCCTCTCTTGGGCGACCTGCAAACAGTGCTTGAGAGCATTGAAGGAGGAATAGACCTTGCAAAGCGTCTTGAAAAGTATACCAAAGGCACCTATGCAGGATTCTTAAACAGTCCTTCCAATGTAGAAATTCGCAACCGTCTTACCGTATTTAACATTCGCGACCTCGAGGAAGAATTGCGTCCAATCGCGATGTACATGATCTTAAACTTCATGTGGAGCCTTATTCGCGCGGAGTTTAAAAAACGCCTTCTCATTGTCGATGAAGCGTGGGTACTTATGAAATACGAGGATGGAGCAAACTTCCTCTCTGGTATGGCAAAACGAGGAAGAAAATATTTCCTCGGAATTACAACAATTACGCAAGACATAGACGACTTCTTGCGTTCTCAGTATGGGAGACCCATCGTCACAAACTCCTCTCTTCAGCTTCTCCTAAAACAGTCTCCCGCAACAATTGATATTATCGGCAAAACGTTTAACCTCACGGAAGCCGAAAAAATGATTCTCCTTGAAGCAAATGTAGGAGAAGGAATCTTGTTTGCCGGCCTTCGACACGCTGCAATCCATGTTATTGCCTCCTACACCGAACACAAGCTCGCAACAACAAAACCAGAGGAACTTTTGGCAAAAATGGAGGGAGGCATATAAACATTCACAGCAACAAGAAAAAAATCAATGATATAATAGAAGTAATGCGTCAACTCTTATTGTCATTATTTGTACTATTTCTTCTAGGAACTCCCTTCGCGCATGCGCAAGAGGTAGGTCATTTTTTGACATGGCAGACAGACACCTACGCTCCACCCGGATTTCTGGGAAAACGCCTCCCTTCACGAGGATCTTCGGTCACATTTGCTTTTCACTCTATAAACGCGTCTGAATCATTTCAAAACGTAGCATTCACGTGGTATATCGATAACATCAAAATAGAAGAAGGTGCGGGAAAAACCAAAGCAAACACCGTCATCACCCAAAGACCAGGCACATATATAGTAAAAGTATTTTTGCGATACCCAAACGGTTCCTCGGAAACAATCACAACACCCATAAAAGTGGTCACGCCAGTAGTATATCTTGTTGAAGAAAAAAACGTGATAACGAGCGGCGTTCTCTTTACCTACCCCACCGATCTCTATTTTCACGCACTTCCTTTTTCTTTTAATGTTTCGTCCCTTCTTGAACTTGCTTTCACGTGGAATGTAAACGACATCACAAGCGTTGGACAAAATCCGGAACAATCCGACCGGTCAATTCTCACCATGCCCATAAACCTTCCCTCGAGAACAGCGACACAATTTGGAGTTACCGTTACAAACCTGAAAAATATAAAAGAACAGGCAATTCAATCCGTGAGCGTCACCACACGATAACCACATGTCAAAATTTACAAGCCTTTTCATCATAGTATTGTATCTCGGAAGTATGGTAATACTTGCTTTTGTTCCCCACGATATCGTAAGCGCGGAATCACGATGTGGAGGATTGATACCAGGAGGGTCCTTACAGACAGTGTGCCTTAATACACCACTTCCTGGAGTTCAAGGAGGAGGGGAACTAACAGAAGTAAACGTAACAGACATCGGTGGTCTTGTTAAAACAACTTTTAACTTTGTATACAGCGCAGGGGCCGTTATTGCAGTTCTCTCCATCGCAATCGGAGGGCTGCAATATATGGCAACCGGAATTACAGGGAAATCACAAGGAATGGACAAGGTACAAAACGCGATTTTTGGACTTGTGCTTCTCTTTAGCGGCTTCCTTATCTTACGCACTATTAATCCTCAGATTTTGACAACAGGAGCGAATCTCCTTGACGGAATTCCCACCATGCCAAAAGTAGAGGGCATAAAGGTAACGACAACAGATTTTGGAGGTGCGGCACAACAACAACTTCGAGAAGATAGAATTCAAACTGCACAATCATACGAAGAACAAACTAAAAAAGATTCTGAGGCCAACCCCAATGATCCTGCAAAAAAACGAAGGGCAGAAGAAGCCGCGATTGCCAGTCTCGCAGTATCGCTTGGAAACGGTTACACAGATACAATGAAACTTCCTGATTCGAATGTGTCCTTGTCAGACATTAACCGTATTTTAGAAAGCCCCTATCTGACAGACAACAATGAATATGCTAAGGTAATGAACATTTTTAATACAGCAGAAGAAAGAATAAAGAGGCCAACCGATCCACAAGTACGGTTAATGTTGTACAAAAATGCCGTGGCTATAAAAGACAGCGCCATAGCAAGTCTACGATGGATCGAGGGAGCAAGAAGCGCCGGAAATCTCACAGAAGATGGAACATTAGACCAAAAAATAAATACCCTACGAAGAATAAGAGACGCCGCCGCAAGACAACAACAAGAACTTGCACAATTAGGATTACCATCAGTAAAACGGTAATTTTATATGACACAGCGACAAAAAATTATTGTTATTAGTGCGATAGCAGCCACAGTAGTCATCATAGGGCTTCTTATCTTTTTCTTTGGTGTAAGAAAACCGGCGCAAACTGAAACACCTACAAACAAATTTCCCACAGAAGATCTCACAGGCAACCTCTTTGAAACAGACACTCTTGCACGAATAAAAGAAACCGAAGCTCCTGCAACGCATTATCTTTATAACAAAAACTCATTATATTACACCGACATTTCAGGAATCCTCTGGAAAAAGCAGCTCTCCTCGACAGGGGAAAATGGAGGATTAACACGCGTCGGGGAATTTACCTTAGGGAATGTACACTCGTTTGCCGCCTCAAATGATGGTAAACACATGCTTATAGGAGAAGGTGCAATAAACGCAATCAAAAGATTTTCACTCTTTAATACAGCCACAAACGAAACAATCACACTCTCCGACGGTATTCGAGAAGCAATCTTCCTGAATGATAACGAACTTATATATTATAAAGAATCCCTCGGAGAAACAGGTATTTTTACATATTCCATCCCAAACAAACAAGAGCGTTTAGTAAAACGTTTTGGCCCTCTCGATGCACGCATCAGTCTTGTCTCTCAGAATACCCTTCTTATTGCAGAACGCCCCACAAATGATGTCATAGGAACAATTTTTACTCTTAATCTTCAAACAGGCGTACTTAGTAACTACTTCTCCAATTTTCTTGGGGCAACTCTTTATCCGCTGAGGCAGGGAAGAGTCCTTGCGTTTGCCCAAAACCCCCTCGACGAAGACAATAACAAACCCTATAACCTCATTGTGTTAAACCAAGGTGGAACAATAACCCATATCTTTGATATTGTAACAATGCCAGAAAAATGCGTAATGGATAGAGCAGGGATATATCTTTATTGCGCTATACCCCTTGAGTGGAGTAAAAACATGCCACAACTAAGTCTCCCGGATGACTACTACAAACAGGGTACCGACTTCACAGAAAAGTTTTATCGCATAGATCTTATCACGTTTGTTGCGGACGAAATTACTCCGAATGCGGCAATACAAGACGCAATCTTCCCCACACTAAATGAAGAGGAGTCAAAGCTGTACTTTCACGACAGAAAAACAGAACACGTCTATTCGCTCACGCTGCCGCCAATACAATAGGAAACTAACAAAAACTCGATAATCACAGTCCGATTAATACTATAAATCCGCCGTACGGCGGATTTATATATTTCTATACTAGATACTAACTACTAGATTCTAAATACTGATCTAAGGATATGGCCTTACCACCACATATCTCTTGTCTCCATCTCCTATACTTTCAGTCACAATATCGGGGTGGGTAGCAAGCTCTAAATGAATGATTCTCCGTTCAAATGGCCTCATAGGCGGAAGCTTCATCTCCTTTTTTGTAGTAACTACTTGTCGAGCAATTTTTCTTATGTACTCCTTTAATTTTCCTTCTCGCTCGCTTCGATAATTATTGATATCTATTACAAAAGATTCTTCAATGTTTCTCCGTTTTGCGAGAAGCTTTAAAACTTTCTCCACGTCATGAATACTTTCCCCGTTTTTTCCTATCATAAAACCAGCATCATCGAGAGAAATATGAACTCTCGCCACCGTTCCTATTTGCGCCACAGTAACCCTAGGATGTTTAATCCCCATATTATTTAAAAATTCTTCAACAAGGGACTGGAGGTGTTCCATAATTTTTATGCGTTAGCAGTTTCTAATACCTTCTCTTTCTGCACCATCGATTTTGTGACAACATACTCACCGATAGAAAAGAGAGTGCTCGTGACCCAATAAAGGCCTACCACTGCAGGTAGTTTTACCAAAATTACAAGAGTTAGTAAAGGAAAGAATAATACCATAGCCTTCATCATCTGGGCTGCATCTCCATTGCCACCAGTGCTCGGCATAAAGAATTTTGATTGAAGGAACTGAAATATGGCCGCAAGAACTGCAACAGTAATGCTGGGTACGTTAATATCGAATAGCCCTAAAAATGTGTGATTCACAGGAAAAGATACCTGTACAAATGAATACAGCGTCTTCGAGAGATCTTCAGAAAAGGCAACCATACTTATTTGATACAAGGAGATGAGAAGCACAACTTGAACAATGATAAACAAAAACCCAGAAAAAGGATTTATTTTGTGTTTTTCATAAAGATGAATCATCTCCTTTACCTGCCTTTCTTTATCATCCTTATGTTCCTTTTGAATACGCACCACTTCAGGCCGCAGTTTACCTAACACCATTTGATACCGCATATTTTTGTGAAATAAGGGAAAGATAAGAATGCGAACAAAGATAGTGAACAGAATAATGGCAACTCCAGCATCTAAAAATGCTGCTTTTTCATAAATAAAAAAAAGAAGATTAAGTAGTGGGTGAAATATGAATGTGTTGTAAAGATAGGACATAAGAAAATTCAAAAAATTAAAACTCAAAAGGTAAAATTATGGGGGTGTGAAAATGTTACACATTTTCACATATACTAATTTTACATTTTGATATTTGTATTTTGCATTAAAAGACTTGCTTTTCGAAACACTCCAATGATTTCCTCTTTTATACTAAGATAGCGCATATGAACAAGGTCATTGCGTTGTACTCGTATTACCATATCAATCCCATTTTTTAAAGAGGGGAGCAGTTCGAGTATAATAGCGCGAATTCTCCTCTTAAGAAAATTGCGTTCAATGGCTTTTTTACTTACTTTAGACGGGACAACAACAGAAAAACGAAAGAAAGGTTCAACCGTTTCTCGTATATAAAACACGAAAAAAGGTGTTACCACCTTTTTTCCAGAAGCAAATAAAGACTCTAGATTATGCTCTCTTGTGAGCCTATGGTTTTTAGAAGTCACACCGCTTATATGTTTTATACACTTAGCGATTTGCGCCCCTTTCTGCGCCTGCTTTGTAAAACTCTCTTCCCTGTAGAAGTTTTAGAGCGCTTTAAAAATCCGTGGGTGCGACTTCTTTTCTTTTTCTTTGGTTGATATGTTCTTTTTGGCATTTTTTCTTTTCCTTTTTATAACCATCTTAGAATACATTACTTTATCTGTTTTTTCAAGAGAAGAAAAATCCTAGCGTTTTTCAGATAAAAATTAAAAAAGGATCAGATTTTGATCAATAAATTCTAGATTTCTACATTTATCCACATTACATTCACAAGTTTCTAATCGGTCAAGACTTGCTTGCGATGATCGCGGTGTTATAATTCGGGTATCAAATTAATTTGTAACTCTCATTTCTCATGAATCACGAAGAATTGTGGCAAAGAATCCTTGGGGAATTAGAATTACAAATTTCAAAAGCAAATTTCATTACATGGCTTAAGTATAGCAATCTCTCTGGAGTTGAAGATGGAGTAGCAAGAGTATCATTGAAATCAAATTTTGCGAAAGAGTGGGTTGAAAATAAATATCACAAACAAATTCTTAAGCTTCTTCATAACTACGATAAAACAATTAAAAACGCACAATACGTAATACACTCAAGTTCTACTGCCCAAACAGTGGTACCTCTTAAAAAGACAATCGCCCAAAACGAAGATTTTCAACTTGAGATAACAGAACAAGGGATTGATCCCGCTACAAATCTTAATCCAAAATATACATTCGATCATTTTGTAGTCGGTCCTACAAACGAGCTCGCCTCTGCGGCTTGTTTTGCTATTCGTGAAGACATTGGAAAAAAATATAACCCATTGTTCATTTATGGGGGAGTAGGTGTAGGAAAAACACATCTTCTTCAGGCAACAGGGAATGAAATAATGAAAAAATACAACAACAAAGTAAAAGTGTTGTATGTTACCTCAGAAAAATTTACAAACGATGTTGTTACCGCTCTCCAAAATAAGGGGTTAGAACGAATAGAAGCAATGAAACAAAAATATAGAAATGTCGATGTCCTTATTATCGATGACATTCAGTTTATTGGAGGAAGAGAACGTACCGAAGAAGAATTTTTCCATACATTTAACGCACTCTATAACAATAACAAACAAATTATTCTTTCTTCTGATAGACCTCCAAGAGCACTCCCTACACTTGAAGAACGGCTTAAATCACGATTTGAAGGAGGAATGATTGCTGATATTCAATTTCCAGAATATGAAATGCGACTCGCTATATTAAGAAACAAACTTGAGGAAAAAGTATGTGAATTACCTAACTCTGTAATAGAAATGATTGCAGCAAAAGTACAAAAAAATATAAGAGAACTTGAAGGAATGCTTAATAAAGCAATCTTCATTACAAGACAACGTGGAGTACCACCTGAAGAATCGGAAATGGAACGTCTTCTTCAGGCGTATCTCGATAATCCAGTAAAAATGATTTCCCCTGTAAAAATCATAAAAACAACTGCTGATTTCTTTGAAATCAATGAAAAAGATATTATGGGGCACGATCGTAAAAAGGAGGTTGTTCTTCCACGACAAGTTGCTATGTATCTTCTTCGAAAAGAGCTTAAGGCTTCTTATCCATTTATTGGATCAAAATTTGGAAATCGCGATCATACAACAGCAATCCACGCATACAATAAAATATCAAAAGAGATTACAAAAAGTAATAATCTTAATAGAATAATCTCAGAAATCATAGAAAGGATACACAATAGTTAATACAAAATTCCAAATAACAAACACCAAATTACAAACATAAAAAACAGGCTTTATATTTTAAATCTGTTTGATATTTGGAAATTGATATTTGGAATTTTTATTCACAAAACATGTGGAAATGTTATGGAAAAGTATGTGAATAAAAAATGAGATAAGTTGTGTAAAAAAAGAATATAAAAATATCACAGGAGCGTATAAGAACTATTTTTGAAAAAATTCACATTTAGTCTCATAGAATATCTATCTGTTTTCCACAATAGTATGTGCACGATTTTTTAAGAATATTTCTACAAAAACACTGTTATCCACATTATTATTCACACTATTATAACTACTACTAATTATTAATATAGAAAGATATATGAAACTTATTATATTGAGAGAACATCTGAATTCTGCACTGAGTCTTTTAGAAAAAACTCTTGGGAGTAATGAACTAATGCCTATTCTTAAAAATGTTCTTGTTAAAGCAGAGAAGGGTAAAATACAACTCATTGCGACGAATTTAGAAACAGCTCTTATTGCAACACTTAATGGGAAAATAGAAGAAGAAGGAAGTGTTGCAGTATCTGGTTCTGGTTTGTTTCAAATAATAAATAACGTAAAGGATGAAAAAATTGAGTTGTTGTATAAGGAACAAAAATTATTTGTATATACTGACATGTTTCAGGGAGACATGGTTACTGTTCCTACTGTTGATTTTCCCATCATTCCAAAAGTAAAAGAAGAAGTTTTTTTAGATGTGGACGTTAAAAATTTTAAAAAGGGATTAGATACCGCATTTCTTGCTGTTTCTTTTAATACTATCCGTCCTGAACTTAATGGTGTTTTTTTAAAAGCGGATAGTGTTACAAAAAAACTTATATGTGTTGGAACAGATGGTTTTCGTCTAGCAGAAAGAAGAATAGATATTACTCACATGGAATGTGATAGTGTCCAATGCATTATTCCTTCAAAGGCGGTACAAATATTAGGAAGGATGCTTGATGGAGGACAGAATATAGTACGCATGATAATCGAACAAAATCAGTGTGCATTTGTTGTAGAAGGTTTTACTCTTATTTCTAATCTTGTGGATGGTGAATATCCTCCATACGAAAATTTTATTCCAAAAGAATTTGATACAGAGATTTTAGTAGGAAAGAGTTCCTTAAATGATGCAGTTCGATTAAGTAGTGTTTTTAGTTCCCGCTTAAATGATATTACTTTGCAAATAATTCCTCATGAGGAGGTGGTAAAAGTACAATCCTCGAACAATGTATTCGGTTCTGGTGAAACACGCGTACAGAGCAAAATAAGGGGCTTAGAACAGCTTGTACGAGTGAATGCAAGATACTTCCAAGACGGAATTAAGTCTCTAGATGATGCGAACATTAAAATAACTATCGTAAACTCAGAAAAACCTATAAAAATAGAGTCCGTAACCGATAAAAATGTATTTTATATCATAATGCCGATTAAAATCGCGTAAATGTATAAATCGTTTAGAGAAATTGCAGAGAGGAAGTATGCAAGGATGCTGTCTAAAAATACTGTTTCAAAAGTATGTGGACAGTTTATACATGATATAGTTGGAGAAGATGCGCACGTAGAAAAGTATTTTGGAGATACATTACTCATAAAATGTAAAAACGCCTCAGTTGCGGCGTTTTTACGTATAAGGGAAAGGGGAATATTAGATGCAGCAAGAAAATTTGGTATCAAGACAATTCGATATAAAACGTAAATATTTGTTTCCTTTACTTCGTTTTTTAGTTGGTATTTTTCTACTCTTACGACTTAAGTGTTCTATAAGAGAGTAAAAAAATATTTTAATTTTTTCCAAAAAGAATAATCTTTTTAGTAATCGTTTTTCCGTTCGTATCAAGTGCTTCTATTTGGAGTACGTTTTGAATATATAATTCTCCTTTTGCAATGGATACTTCCATGTGCAGAGGAGGATTTTTTATTTCTTGTATAAGTATGTCATTAAAGAAAATTTTTATATTTTGTAAGGATTTATTTGAGGAAAGAGATGTAGTAAATGGGAATGTAATATAGTCTCCGTTTTTTGGTGTAACAAATGATATTTGTAATGGTTCCAATGAGACAGGACTTAATTGAGCAAGATTGTTTATATAGTCTCTTGCTGATGTGGATCCCGAAATATTAAGATATTCAGATGCCCAACGTTGTATTGCTTCTTCCCAATTTTTAAATTGTGGATCGAAAGAAGGATTAATTGGATAAGGTCCTTGAGGATTATCTTTGTTTACGTAATAAAGTATAGAATGGACATTTCCTTCAACGATATATTGTCCATTAAGCATTGGTTTATTTGATGAAACAGGAGAAGGGTTGGTAAATGTTTCATTTTCTCGCTTAGGAAGTACTTGTGAATAGAAATTTTGTAGTATAGGAACAGCTGCAAGAATACTTCCCGCATTTTGTTGCATAGGAGTATTGTCGTTATTTCCAGCCCAAATACCCGTTACGATATTTGGTGTATATCCGATTACCCATGCGTCGCGATAGTCGTTTGTGGTTCCAGTTTTTGCGGCTACATCATATCCTTCAAAATAAAGCGGTCCACGTCTTTGGAAAAGACGAGAACGGGCGTCGTCGTCTGAAAGAATGTCATTTATTTGTCGTGCGTATTCAGCTTCTATAATTTGTTTTGATTCATCTGTATATTCCTCAAGGACTTTTCCATCTTTTGTTTCTACTTTGAGAATAAAACTTTGTTTATGATCAGTTCCATCTTGAGCAAAAATAGAGTAAGCATTAACCATTTCTATTAAACGGACTTCTCCTCCACCAAGAACGAGAGAAAGACCATACCTTCTATAGTCTCCTAATGTAGAAATACCAAATTGTCGTGCCATATCTATCACATCGCTCATTCCTGCCAAATAAAGGACTTTAACGGCGGGTATGTTAAGACTATTTGCCAATGCCTCTTTAAGAGTAACTGGGCCACCAAACGCATGATCAAAGTTTTCTGGTTGGTAGCTGTTTTTAGGATCTCCTGTTGTATCGAATTCTGTTTTTACATCAAAGAGAATAGTTTGTGGGGTATATCCTTTCTTAAGCGCGGTAACATATGCAATTGGCTTAAATGAAGATCCTGGTTGGCGGAGGCCTTGTGTTGCAACATCAAAATTTCCGTCATTTTCGGTATCAAAATAATCCTTTGATCCTACAAGAGCCAATATATGTCCTGTTTTTGGGTCTTCGCTTACAAGAGCCGCATTTGTTCCCTTATAGAGTTCTGTGTTTCGTTCCACACCTTGTTTGATTACATCTTCTGCAATCTCCTGGAGAGACCAATCTAGAGTAGTGGTAATTTTAAGTCCTGCACTTCTTACATATTCTTCTCCATATTGTTCATTTAAATAATTAATAACCATCATTACAAAATGTGGTGCACGTATTGCCACTTTTTGATGGGCGAAGTTTATATTTTCATTTAAGGCATTTTGATATTCCTGCTCGCTAATCCAGCCTTTTTCCTTCATTACCAAAAGTCCATGTCGTTGTCGTTCGTAGAGTTTATTAATATGACTTCCGTAAGGAGAATAGTATGTCGGAGCATTTGGAAGCGAGGCTAAAATGGCAGCTTCTGCAAGAGTGAGTTTTGAGGCGGATTTATCAAAATAGGTTTGACTTGCTGCTTCTATTCCATATGCGCTTCCACCATAAGGTATTTCATTAAGATAAAGTTCCAAAATTTGGTCTTTTGAGTAGAGTTGTTCAAGTTTATAAGCAAGAATGATTTCTTTAATTTTTCTTGAAATAGTACGTTGTGGATCTAAAAGAGATGTTTTGACTAATTGTTGTGTTATAGTCGATCCACCTTGGGTCAATTCTCTTTGCGTTATATTTACATAAAGGGCTCGAAGTATACCCTTTATACTAAATGCAGGATGTGTATAAAAATCTTTATCTTCAAGTGCGAGAGTTGCTTTTTTTACTGAATCAGGAATATCTTGAAGGGGGATAGCTGTTCTTTTTTGATCCCCATAGAGATCATAGAGAAGAACTTCTCCAGTTTTGTCATATATTTTTGTCGTAAGGGGTACTGGACGATCACTAAAATTATCTATTTGGGGAAGGTTGAGGGAAAAATAAGTAATAATGACAAAACCGGAAAATCCTACAAGCAAAATAAAAAAAAATCCCAAAAATAAGAGAAACTTCCAAAACGGTTTTTTTTCTTTTTTCATACCTGGTTAGTAGAAAGTCGACTTTTGCCGAAGGCAAATTTATCTCGTTTCTTATATTTTGTCATTAATTTTATACTTGTATATCGATACATAACCCATTCATGAAGGCGACACATGGTCGACTTTTCACTACCGGGCATACCAATTTTGTTTTACGAATGAAATGAGTACGTACAAAATTGAGTACCCTGAGTCAGATAGAAGGGGATATACCTTGTATTTACATTAATATTCTACATCATTTTCTAGGTTTAATCAACGTTTTTTAGTGTTGTAATAAAAGAAAAACCTTATAAATACTAGTATTTATAAGGTTTTTATAGCAAGTACTTATTCTGAAACTTCTTCCTCATCTAACTCTTCTTCATCATCGTCGGTATCGTCATTGTCTTCTTCTTCAAACTCAAGCTCTTCTTCTCCGTCTTCAAACCACTTTTCCTCTTCATCTTGAGGCTTTTTTAATGCATTTTCTGCAAATAAAGATGACTCGTAGGTGATCATAGTTTCATGGCTTTTTACCGACCTTTAATAGAAAGTCTTTTTCTATTAGTTTGCTCGTATTGTAGCCCTTCGGAAAGAAGTGTCAAGAAAAGATGATGTTTTTAAATAAATATGATTTTTAGTTGATTTTTAATGGGAAACATGAATAAATAAAGTATCTAAAATAGCACGTTGTCAACTTAGGAAGGGAGGTTTTTGTTGTGCAGGTATATGTTCAATTTTCAGATGAAAGAGCCATTCCACTTCTCACAAGAGAAACGCTTGATACGCTTATCGATGGAATAAGTAAAGCAATGAGAAAAGGCGAGAAGATTAGTAACACACTAATGCCTTGGTTATTTCGTTTAGGAAGGGGTAGAAAAATATATACAAGTTTTGTAAATACAATTCTAAATATTTTTGAAAACAAGGATTTAAGTATTGTTTTTTTCTGCGGAGATGCGTACGGTTCTCTCGGTACATTTACTGAGCTTGTTGGAAATGATGATGAAATGAAAAAGAGATATAGGCCAATCTCTATTCCTTACGTGGAGTCTCGTGCACAAAGGTCTTTTTTTGGGGACGAACTTGTAGACATTGAACGTAGAAATCTTATAGGAATGCAGAGACGGGGAATAATTCCTGTTCATTCTTTTGAAGATGAAAGTAAAAAGCAGGATTCGATGTATCATTGGGGTGCTGTTCCATTTGAAATAGTAATGAAGGCAAAAAGTTGTTTTTATGACGATCCGATCCTCTCTTCAAAATTATTAAGGGAACTCTTTCGATGGTTT
>CAYLXU010000018.1:0-13545 GCA_964388055.1 uncultured Candidatus Saccharibacteria bacterium
TGCGCACGGAGCTGGACTAGTTCTCTATTTGATTTTGCTTACAGAAGCCAACGATGTTTCGCAATACATATGGGGAAAGTTGTTTGGCAGACACAAGGTGATCCCCAAGGTAAGCCCAAATAAAACTTGGGAAGGTCTTTTTGGTGGCGTGGCGACTACGATTGTGATTGCTTTTTTTCTTGCTTCAGTTCTCACACCGTTTACCCCGGTTGAATCGATTCTAGTTGGTTTGATTGTTGGTTTTGCCGGTTTTATTGGTGATGTAACCATTTCGGCGGTAAAGAGAGACTTCGGCGTGAAAGACACGGGAACTTTACTTCCTGGTCATGGTGGCATTCTGGACAGGTTAGATAGTTTGACGTTTACGGCACCACTTTTTTTCCATTTTTTAAATTATACACACGTTATGCAATAAGGGTCCTGAACGGACCTTTTTTTATTTTGCAAAATGGTTATGAGTATTTTGTTTTGTTATAATGAAACAAGATAATTATTTATGAACAATAAAAAGCTTTTTTGGGGAGGATTTTTTGGGGCAATCGCCCTTATTGTTATTGTTGTGGCATTTATTCAGATTAGGAATCAAAATCGAATGAAAAACCTTGCGGAGTTTTTCTCTGATTGGAGTACGGTGAGCGGAAAAATTACCCAATTTGAGGCACGGATGCCGGGGGAGCCGGAATACGCAAGTCAGGATTTGCCACTCGAAGGATCTGATAAGGCGCTCCAACAAGAAATATATGTAAGTGGGGAAAAAGCTATGTCGTATTTTATTTCTGCTACACATTATCCTTTTGATGTGGAAGGTGAAGAAGAACAAAATCTTCGCTTGTCTCTTGATGGTGTGATTAAGGCCATGGAAGGCGGGGAGCTTGTTTCTGCCGTGTATAAGGTGCCTTTTCGGGGAGCGAATTACTTAGAGTTTGAGGCCAAAAGTTCTCAGAATAGCACTCTTTATAAAGGGAGAATTTATCTTGTGGACCGATCTCTTTATCAGGTGTATGTGTCCGCTCCACAAGACGGATACAATGATGCGGCATATACGTTTTTTACCTATTCATTTATTTCTGAGTAAAAGACATATGAAGCATATATACTCCTCATTCTTTCTCTTCATTGGCATAGCAGTTGTGGTTTTTGGGTTTACTTATATACCCGCTCGTGCTTGGTGTGTGTTTGGAGTAATTGGTGATACTTGCGGACAGTATCCTGTGGCACCGCCACCGCCTGGATCGACGATAAATCCTTCTCCTCCACCCTCAACTCCTCCCGTTCCGGAAATTACCGTGACTTGTGACGGGAAGAACTTGTCATTTTTTGAGTCGCGCAAGGAAATTCCGTGTACCGATATCAATAATTTGAAGCGCGGTGAGGTGTTTACCATTACCGGACGCAATTTTTTCCCTAAGAGCAAATATACAACCTATGGATTTCGTAATTCAGCAGGTAGTTCTCCCGGAGGATCGATGTTCCCTTATTCCACAAAGCCGGGAGATGTATTTTTAAATGCGGATTCGAGTGGTAGTTTTGTTGCCATAGCCGATGTTCCCGATTTTGCTTTCGGGACAAGTCCTTTTTATCCGTATGGTACGTATCCCTTTCATATCTCCATGGTGCACTATGATTCAAAGAAGGGGAATGTAACGGAAACCGCGAAAGTCAATCTTAATATTGTGGCCAAGACACCTCCTTCAACACCCCCGACATCAGAACCTCAACCAAAACCGATATCTATACCACCACGGCTTCCCTCCGGAGGTGCTTGCAATACGAGTGGTGGTTCCCATGCGTTTAGGGTGTGTTACTTCGATGGAGTGAATCCGCCCAGTGACAACGCATTGACTCTCGCGCAAGGGGATGAGCAAGGTGCTTTTTTTTCGGAGAATCCAGTAGGTTCATGGAAAGGGTTTTTCCATAACTGGGGTACCGGTAAGGTTGCGAACTCGGAAAAATCTACTCAAGTTTCCGCTATGTGGCGTGGAAACATTAACTTCAAAGAGGGGACGTATATATTTCACACGAAATCTGATGATGGAATAGAGCTTACTGTTGACGGAAACCCTATTATTACTAATTGGAATGATCACTCTGTAGCACAGAACGATTCATCTCCCGTTACATTATCTGAGGGGGCACATCTCGTTGTCCTTCGGTGGTATCAAAATGGTGGCGAGGCTGCTGTTGGGCTTTCGTGGGATTTTGTTCCTCCGGTGCCACATGTTTTGGGCGTTGATCCTAAAAAGGTGCGACCAGGCGAAATTGTTACCGTTACTAGCTGGCCAGGTTTTACAAACAATACACGTGTGAATGTCTATTTTGACAATGATCGTATTACTTCACTATATTTAGATCCCCTTGATCCTCCACAGCTTAAGATTCCAGATACCACACTTAATGGGACGCGTGTTATAAAAATCACTCCGTTTGATGGATTAGGAAAATCACTTTCAGCAACGATTGAGGTATATGGTGGGAGGAGTCAGGCAGAGCCAACTATTATCATTGAGCGTGCCCTTGTTTCTCCTGGTGACACCGTAACTGTTAAGGGGTTTGGTTGGTTTGTTGGAGAGAAAACATTGTTTATGCAGGATGTTGCACAGAAACGAATTGAATTTGCGATGGTTGAAAATCGTTGTCCGCAATGGACAACAGTTTGTGGAGGCGATGAGATTTTCTATGGTGTTAAGATTCCCAAAAACATTGAAGCTGGAACATATTATATTGTTGCGTCAGGACAAAAAGATCAGAAGGCTATAACTCTTGTTACTGTTGTTGTTGAAAAAAAGATAGAAAAAGAACAAACAAAACCAACAATTACTTTACGCCCGGTTTCTGGGCCGGCAGGAACGACAGTGACAGTTGTGGGGGGTGGATTTGTTGGGCGTTCAAAACTTCAAGGAGAGTTTCGCTCTAATATCAAGACGCTCGGGGATGTGTTGACTGATGAATCTGGGTCATTTACGACAACGTTTCAGGTTCCACAGGACGTTTCTCTTGGTAGTCATGTGGTTCGTTTTACAACAGTAGCGCAAGCTGCGCGGATTAACGGAAGTTATCGTTGTTCTCAATCAAGCAATATGCAGAATTGTCGTACTCTTCCTCCTATTGTGCTTAAGACAAATGGAGAATATTCCAATTCTTCAGAAAATGGCACATACATTATTGCAAAATCTCCTTTGGGTAACACCATTACATTTTCTGAATCAAAGATACGGGGCATTGGTCTTTTCACGCAGGATTATCTTCAAATTTCGTTTTCTTACGTGTACAACGGACGTATGCAGAACATGACATATTTGTGGGAGGATTTAGCAAATCCCCCAGTAGTTGCTTCAACCGTGGAACAATCGGCGAAGGCAGAGTTTGTCGTGACAGAGGTTAAAAAGATTGAAGAACAAAAAGATGATGAGGCAAAAGAGCACTCAAAAAAGAATGTAGACACAGAGGAGGATAAAGAAAAATCTCAGAGAGAAAACAAAGAAGTGGGTCAGCCCACTAAGAAGTATGGTGATTCCGAAACTAAGGTTTATAACACAACGTCTTCCCGACAATTTGGCGATCTTGTGACACCTGAATACGGTACTATAGATACACGATCTTATGGAGATGTTCTTATACAGCCTTTTGGTGGTGTATTGATTCCAGGATATGGGAACGTGGTTCCTCCGAGTTATGGTGATGTCCAGGCACCATCATATGGCGAAGGTGTACCCACACGAAGTTATGGTGAGGTACAAACCCCGTCATTCGATGCCCCGCCTACTACACCATCTGGTTGTAATCAGAATATTCCTACCTATTCTCAGCCTCCTGAATGCAGGACGCGAAGCTCTATAGAAAAGGGGCATTATACGGCAAATTTTTTTAATTCTGTTGGTAATTTTTTTGGGAGGATATTCAAATGGGTGACAGGAGGTTCTCGACCTAAAAATGTGCCGCAGCAAGATTTGCGCCAAGTGCAACCTGTGCCTGTTGAAGAAGATTCTGCCAAGGAATCGTTATCAAATGTTGTCCCAAAGACATCTCCTGCAGAGAAACAAAGTCAATCACCACAAAGCTCAAAAATTGCTCCTAAGAGCTCGGCATCAACGCCTCGTCCCGATCTTGCGGGGTCATATCGTTGTTATAGCTATAACGTGAGTGGGGGTGGAGGGGGCAACTGTCGTCTCTTTGCTCCAATCATTTTGAAAGCGGACGGCACCTATTCTGTATCAAGTGAACAGGGCACCTATCGTGTGGAGGGCGATACTATTATTCTCTCTGAATCCAAGCTGCGCGGACCCGGAACACTTTTAGAAGATAATTTACAGATGAGATTCGAGTATGATTATAACGGATGGCATCATGTGATAACGTATCTTAAGGAAAGCTTGGAACCTACCTCTTCTCCAACTGTTTCTTCAAAAAACGCTTCAATTGAAATAACTCTTCACATTACGTTTCCAGAAGGGGATTATTTGGCTGATAATATAAACACCATAACTCTTGTGGACAAAGAAAGCGGTAAGCAGGTAGCACAATCGTTAGCATATGCGATTGATCGCCAAACGCTAGAGAGTTGGTTTGGTAAGCGTCCCCCCAAGGAAGGAGTTTCGGTTGGTCGGGTCTATAACGTGTTGGGTTCTAGTGGGTTTGGAGATTATAAGGTGGGGGAGTTGGACCTTGCTGGCGTCTCTGATGGAGCGACAGTAACTATTTCTGGGTCATCGCAGTAACGATTTGTAGCGTGTTCGGAGAATATAAAGCCCCACCTTATAAGTGGGGTTTACCTTTAGTTAATAGAAGCTGCGATAATGCCTGCGCCGGGAATGATGAGTGCAAAGGCAGAAATTACTCCTGCGATAGTTGCGCCCACAATTTTGAGGATGCCAATGCCGATTCCTATGGGTATTACTACGGGGGTAACGCTTGATACAACCTGCACAATTCCTCCGACAAAACAGACCCAGACACCCACGTAAAGACCCAATACGATTCCGCAAAGGATCATGAGTAGACCTCCGATTGGGGCGAGCACTTTCATTATTTTACCTCGTTTCCGAGACTAAAGGACCAAGCGTTATATAACATGGGAGTATTTGTACGTCAATGAAAATTGTTAAAAATATATTTCTGTGTTATTTAAGATGTAGTTTTTAGAAAGGGGTATAGATTTGCATGGGTCTCATCACCATGTTTGGTTTTAGTGTAGGGGACAGGGTGATGTCTGGTTCTGCAATAGGGACAGTTGTTGATCCTGGTTATGAGCCAAGCGAAGAAATGCTTGATCGTCGGTGTGTTCCCGTGGTCTGGGATCGAGACAAGAGTACTAGAGTGATATCTTGGACGTTCTCTACGAATCTTGTAAAAATTGATACCTCTTCTCGATAAGAAGTAGGGGTTAGAAATATAACTTTATACACACACCCATTATGGTGTGTTTTTATTTTTCACGAATCTGAATTGGTGGACCCGAGCGGACTCGAACCGCTTACCTCCTCATTGCAAATGAGGCGTTCTACCGGGTGAACTACGGGCCCCTCTATTTAGACCATTTTTGTTCTAACGAATATTACTTTACCAAATAATTTTACATAAGGCAAAGGGTTTGGTTTACTAGAAGAAGTTCTTTGTATAGGAGGTGATTTGCGTGACGGTGGTAAAACGTATTTTGTACATTCTTTTTCTTGGCATTGTAACGTTTGTAGTGATTGGGGCATCGATAGGATTTATTAGTTTCGCTTTGCGTATGCCGCTTATGTTGCTTGAAGCAATAAGTCCAATTAAAGATATGATATTTCTCGTATTTCTGGCCATGGTAGTGTTACTCATTGTTGGTTTTGTGATGGACTGGGCATTTAAACGGGGGTTTTCTTTTGGAAAACATAGCCTCCTCCATCAAACCCCTGCACTTACTGAAGACGGGAGTCTTGTGTTCGTAATGGGAGAGGAGAAGACACAAGAGGGAAAAATTTATCTGAAAGTCCTAGTGCCAATTGTCCACCCCATTCCGGGACTTCTAAAAATATTACCCAAAGAACGAGTTTTCCCACTTACGAACGATCCGTCCGAGATGATTAAGCTTGTTATGTCTGATGGTGTGATTAAACTTGCTACATTTGAGATGAAAAATAAAGACTAAGTTGAACAGACCGGGATAACCCCGGTTTTTGTTTGTATAAAAAGAAAAGTTGCAAATATGGAGTTTAGAGAAAAAAGTCAATTTGGCTATATTGAGTGGCAAGGTTGGTGTACATTAACTTTCTTGTCGAGTGGGTGATTTTTTGATATAATAGGGGTGTAATTTTCTTATTACTATGTCAAAAAAGCTACTTTTTGTTTTTGTCGCCTTTTTGATTGGTGGTTTGTATTTTGGGTTTTTGCCGCACCCATCCTTGAAGTTGCGAACGACAGGTGTTGAAGGCGCTTTTTCTACGGCAAATTTCTTAGATGTATTAAAACAGGGGTTGCAGAGACAAACAAAGAGTATTGCAGATGTGGCACAATTGGAGGAAAAGAAGATTGAGTACGTTGGTGCTGCTGATTATGAACAACTTGTGATAGGTGCAATAGAAAAGTCTTCCCCAGCGGTAGTGAGTATTATTATTTCTAAAGATGTTCCAATTTTGGAGGAGTATTACGCAAGCCCACTTGATGATGCTCTAGGAAATGACCCATTTTTGAGAGATTTTTTTGGCGGCCAAATACAAGTTCCTCAAGTTCGACAAAAGGGGTTTGAGCGAAAAGAGGTGGGGGGAGGATCTGGTTTCATAATCTCTTCAGACGGGCTTATTGTTACTAATAAACATGTTGTGACCGACCGAAAAGCCTCTTATACGGTACTTTTAAATGATGGGAGAAAGTTTAATGCAAAGGTGCTTGCAAGGGATCCACAGCAAGATATGGCGGTGCTGAAGATTGATGCGGGCGAACTTCCTGTTCTTGTTCTTGGTGACTCAGACCGTATTAGAATAGGGCAAACGGCAATCGCTATCGGAAATTCGTTAGGGGAATTCCGGAATACCGCTTCCGTGGGAATTATTTCCGGATTAGCGCGTACCGTGACTGCGAGTGGCGGGGGTATTACTGAAACACTGCATGGAGTATTACAAACTGATGCTGCTATTAATCAAGGAAATTCTGGAGGCCCCTTACTCAACCTAAGGGGGGAGGTGATAGGGGTGAGTGTGGCAATGGCTCAGGATGCACAGAATATAGGATTTGCCATACCGATTAATAAGGTTAAGCGTGCTATTGAGGAGGTGAAAAGTACTGGAAAAATTACAACACCTTACTTGGGGGTGCGTCATATTCTTCTGGATGATGTACTCAGTTCTCGGGAAAAGATTTCGGTATCGTACGGTGCCCTTATACGTGGGAATGGTAAGGATGAGCCAGGAGTGGTGCCGGATTCACCAGCGAAAAAGGCAGATTTGCGAGAAGGAGATGTTATCCTTGAAATTAATGGGAAAAAAGTGACTAAAGAGCATACCTTGACCGATATGATAAGTCAGTATAAGGTGGGGGAAACCATAGTACTAAAGGTGTTGAGGGGAGAGGATACGATAGAGCTTAGTGTCACCCTAGAACAAAGACCTCAAGGTTTTTAATTCAAAATTCAAAAGGCAAAATCAAAATTATTGAAATGTGAAAATGTCACACATTTTCACACCTTAATTTTGCATTTTGAGAGTTGCATTTTTCATTTTTTATTATGTTTACACCATTTAATCGTTTTACACTTAAGGCGCAGGAGGCCATTCAGGTAGCTCAAGATTTGGCGCTTGAACGTAACAACGCCGAGCTTAAATCATCCCACCTCTTAATTGCTCTGCTTAATCAGGAGGAGTCTTTAGTGGTTGCAGGCCTTGCAAAGCTTGGGGTGAATTTGAGTTCTCTTCACGGAGCGGTTGAGGTTGAACTTAATCGTCTTCCTCGTGTTCCTGGTGGCACTCAGAAGGCACAACTTTATATATCCCAAGAAATGATGCAGATTTTGGAGGCTGCGTCTCGTGAAGCTGCAAAGATGAAGGACGAGTTTGTTTCCTGTGAACATCTTTTTCTTGGCCTCTTAGAGGTTGCTTCGCGCAGTAAGGAGGTGTTGAAAAATTTTGGTGTACTATTGGGTGATTTTGTAAAGATTGTTAATGAATTGCGTGGAGGGGCCCATGTGAGCGACGAGATGCCGGAGTCTAAATTTAAGACGTTAGAAAAATACGCCGTTAATTTAACTCAGCTTGCGAGAGAGGGGAAATTAGACCCCATCATTGGGAGAGAGAATGAGTTGCGTAGATTGATTCAAATTCTCTCTCGAAGGACAAAAAATAACCCCATCCTTATTGGGGAGCCCGGCGTTGGAAAAACGGCAATTGTAGAAGGTTTGGCACAAAGGATAGTTGCCCAAGATGTTCCCGATCTTTTGCAGGGAAAAGAGGTTATTTCTCTTGATCTTGGTGCTCTTATTGCAGGGACAAAGTTTAGGGGAGAGTTTGAGGATCGTCTAAAGGCTTTCATGAAAGAACTTCAGAAGCAGCAGGGTAAATATATTTTATTTATTGATGAGATCCACATGATTGTTGGCGCGGGTGCCGCAGAGGGGGCGATAGACGCTGCCAATCTTTTAAAATCTCCTTTGGCGCGGGGCGAGCTTAGGGCTGTCGGTGCCACTACTTTAAAGGAGTATCAGCGTCATATTGAGAAAGATGCGGCGCTCGAGCGTCGTTTTCAGCCTATTCTTGTCGAGGAACCTGGCGTTGAAGATAGCATTGCTATTTTGCGTGGGTTAAAACCGAAATATGAGATGCATCATGGCGTAAAAATTGCAGACAGTGCTATTGTTTCTGCAGTAAATTTGAGTAGTAGATATATTGCGAATCGTTTCCTCCCTGACAAGGCGGTTGATCTTATTGATGAGGCATCTTCAAGCGTAAAACTTGAGATGGGATCTTTGCCTTCAGAATTGGAACAGAGTTCTCGTACCATTACGCGTCTTGAGATTGAAAAGGAAGCGCTCAAAAAAGAGTCCTCAAAGACAGGCAAAAAGCGACTTGCGGAAATAGAAAAGGAACTTGCCGTGTTGCAAGGCGATAAGGATGTCTTGATGGGGAAGTGGAAGGAAGAGAAAAGCATGATTGAAAAGGTGCACACATTGCATCGTACCCTTGATGAACTGAAGCAGGATGCTGAGCGGTATGAGCGTGAAGGGAATTTAGAGAAAGTTGCAGAGCTTGTATATGGAAAAATTCCACAGACTGAAAAAACGCTCAACATGCTTGAGAAGAAGACAGTTCGTGCTCAAAAGAATTTCCAGTTTGTGAAAGAACGGGTTACGGAGGAGGAAATAGCAAAGGTGGTTTCTCGCTGGACCGGTATCCCGGTGTATAAGATGCTTGAGGGAGAGTCAGAGAAGTTAAAGACAATGGAAGAAACGTTGAAGAAGCGAGTTATTGGTCAAGATGAGGCAGTAGAGGCAGTTTCCCGCGCCATTAAAAGGAGTCGTTTGGGGCTTGCGGACGAGAATCGGCCAATTGGTTCTTTCTTGTTTCTTGGTCCAACTGGGGTAGGAAAAACAGAGCTCGCAAAAACACTTGCCGACTTTATGTTTAACGACGAGGATGCGATAATTCGTCTCGATATGTCCGAATACATGGAACAGCATTCTGTTGCGAAACTTATTGGCTCTCCTCCTGGATATGTTGGATACGAAGAGGCGGGGCAGCTTACCGAAATAGTGAAACATAGGCCATATTCGCTTATTCTTTTTGACGAAGTTGAGAAGGCGCACCCAGAGGTGTTCCACATCCTTCTTCAGGTTCTTGATAATGGTCGCCTGACTGATTCAAAAGGAAGGACAGTAAACTTCAAAAATACGATTATCATTATGACCTCAAACATCGGGGGTGAGTTTATTCAAGAAGGAAATCTTGGTTTTGCGACGGCTGACAGGGCCGTAAGTGAGGTGAATGTGAAGATCAAGATTCAGGACGCGCTTAAGGGATATTTTCGTCCGGAATTTTTGAATCGTATAGATGATATTATTGTCTTTAATCCATTAAAACAGGGGGACTTGGTTCAGATTATTGATTTGCAACTTGAGGCTGTTGCACGGCGTCTTGCAGCCAAAAACATTGTTCTCAACATAGATACAAAGGCAAAGGAGTATCTTATCGAGCATGGATATGATCGAGATTTTGGTGCTCGTCCTTTGAAAAGGTTAATTCAAAAATTGGTAGTAGATGCAGTAGCGCAGAAGTTAATCTCTGGGGAACTTACTGAAGGGAAGGTCCGCGTCTCGCTCAGAGGACAGGAATTAGTGTTTAGCAAATAGAATTAAAAATTAAAGAGTTCACAAACTAATGAGTTAATTTTTAAAACCTCATTAATCCTTCAACTCCTTAATTCATAAATATTAGTTTAGCGGCGATGCAGCTCATTAGACGTTACTATAATTTTCTTTTTTCTTTTTTTCTCGTCTTTCCTTTATTGATTTTTGCCGCAAAGACGGGTTTTTTGGGTCTTGTTTTTTCTCTCGGGGTGATTTTTTTGGGAGGACTTTTTTTTCGGAATTCCGGAATATCTCTTTTTTTGCCGCTTTTCCTTATTCCCGCAACCATTTCTTTTAACCACATTTTTGATGTGCTCACATTGAAGAATGTTACAGTTCTTTTTGTAATAGCCTTTTTGTGTTACGTCTTTAATTTTGCGATCGTGCGAGGCTTTCCTGTTCGTTGGGCGTGGTTTTTGGTGCTATATCTTTGGTTGTTTTGGTTTTTTTGGGGAGATCCAAAGGGGGTGATTCATTTTGTGTTGGTGTTGGGCATCTTTTTTGTGGTTGCGAAGATGTTGTTTCATTCTTCACTTGAGCTTTTTGAGACCCCCTCTCTCATTGCACGAACAATCCCTTTGCTAGGATT
This sequence comes from uncultured Candidatus Saccharibacteria bacterium, assembly GCA_964388055.1. Lineage (GTDB taxonomy): Bacteria > Patescibacteriota > Minisyncoccia > UBA6257 > JACRHW01 > CAYLXU01. The sequence goes on from CAYLXU010000018.1 coordinate 10,893, forward strand.
GCTTATCTTTGCAGAAATGATGTGGGTTGTTGGAATATTGCCGCTCGGCTATCTTTTTGCTCCTGTGTTCTTACTTCTTTTTGTATATCTACTCTTACGTATAAGCGAATATTATATCGGAAAAAAGTCCATTAGATACATTGTATATCCCACTACGTTTACTTTTTTTACGATGGTTGTTATCTTATTAATTGCAATGCAAAAACCGTTTTAGAATTGCGTACACCATGAAGCTAATTATTAAAACTTGTATTTTCCTTTCGATTTTTTCCCTTACGCTTTTTTCTACCGATTTATTTTTTCCTTATATTACGAGCAAAATATTTCCTTTTCGGTTTTTTATAGAAGTTGGTTTTTTCTTTTGGATGCTTTCCTTGTGGTCTGAGCGGGCGTTGCGGTTTCGTTTTTCTGAGCCTATTGTCAGGGCAATTCTTTTTTTTACAGGAGCGCTTTTTTTATCCGCCTTCTTCGGTGTTAATTTTTCATTTAGTTTTTGGTCAAATTTCGAAAGAAGTGAGGGGATTTTTTCTTTTTTGCACTATCTTGCTTTTTTTATAATGGTCCTAGATATTTTTAAGCACACAGACTATTTGCGTGCTATTAAATTGTTGCTTCTCATTTCACCGCTGGTGGCATATTATCGTTTTTCCGATTTTGTGAACGTTGCTACACATACGTATGGCAGAGTTCACGGAACGCTTGGTAACCCGTCGTATCTCGCTGTATTTCTTATCTTTGTTTTTGGGTTCGGGTTGTATCTCATATTCCAAAATCGCGAGCTTGTGCGTTCAACTAAGGATTCGTTTCTTGTGTTCGAGAATGTAATATGGGGGGCAATCCTTTTGCTTAATATCCCTGCATTTCTCTTAACCCAAACACGCGGTGCGTACATAGGGCTTTTCTTTGGGTTTTTTGTGTATCTTGTGTTTCTTTGGCGAAAGGGCGGGACCGGAGAAGCGAAGTTTGCAACGTATAGTCTTCTCGGAATAATATTTGCTCTCTTTGTCCTTGGTTTTGTCTTTTTGGCGACAGATATTCTCCCCCAAAACCTTAAAGATCCCTCTACGCTTATCTTTCGTTTTGCGACATGGGGATCTGCGTGGCAGGGGTTTTTAGATAGACCATTGTTTGGGTACGGAGTCGAAAATTTTTCTGTCGCATTTGATAGACACTATAATCCTATCCATTCAGGGGTTGAGATTTGGTTTGACCATGCCCACAACATTGTTTTTGAGCTTTTAGCTACAACCGGTATTGTGGGGCTTTTGGCGTATCTTTCTATTTTTTTCACGTTTTTTAGGTGGTATCTTCCATACATAATACGACATCGTCCCGCATATGAAGCTGGTCTTTTTGTTGCCATCCCAACAGCATACTTTGTTCAGAACCTCTCCTTATTTGACACACTTTCCTCTTATATTCTTTTCTTTTTGTTTCTTGGTTTGGGAAGGTTTGTTACTTCCAGGGAAAGCGATACGTCGCAGGCGGGACCTCACATGATTTCTTTGCGTCCTGTTGTTCTTGGGACAATAATTGTTGTGCTCGTGGTGGTAACAGTGCTGGGAGCTTATTTCAATATTGCGGGATTGCAGAAAAATAAGTTTCTCTTGAAAACATACTATTCTGATCCCGGCACGCCTCCTTCTGTTGCAATAACTCAATACTATCGTGCTTCCGAAATGTCGGGATTTTTGGGGGATCGAGAGGTGATGAAGCGTTTTGGTGAGGTTGTGCATCAGTGGGCAAATAATACTTCTAAATTTTCTCAAGATGATGTGCGGGTTGTTGCGCGTGGAATAGAGTTTGTTCATGAGGCTCTGAAGAAAGACCCTCTTTATTTGGGGCAATACTACTTTGTAGGAAACACATATGGAATTCTTGGGGGCCGTTTTGGGGTGCCCGAGTTTGTAAGACGTTCTGAGGAGATTGTAAAAAAGTCTGTTGAAATGAGTCCTAAGAGGATAGAGTTTATTGAGCTCCTTGTTATGACGTTGGTAAATCAGAAGAAGTATGATGAGGCCTTGCCGTATGCGTTGCAGATGGTTGAGCTTCGTCCTGATATGGAGATTGGTCACAAGTGGGCGGGATATGTGTATCAACAAAAAGGAGAGATGGAAAAGGCAAATGCAGAGATTCAGGAGGCGTTGCGCATAAATCCTTCTTCAACCGCGGCGCAATTATTAAAAGATGAAAAGAAAACAGCTCAGTGAACAAATACTTTTCATCAAACTAAAGAAAAATAAAAAATGGAAAAGGAGTTAAAAAAAATAAAAGTTTTTACGAGAATTCTTTTTCTTGTTGCTGATTCTGTTTCGGACACACATTATCGGGACAAGATAAAGCAATGCACGCTTGATCTTGTTGAGCATTTTGCGCAGAAAAACATGATTAAGTTTGAACAAGCTATTTTGATGTTAGACATTTTAGTAGATGGCGCGGTTGAGCTGGGGTATGTAGCAAAGGAAAACCATATAGTGTTACATCGCGAGTTTGAAGTGTTTAAAAAAGATTTTTTGGTACTTGTGCATGGTGGGGTGTTTGTTTCCGGTATTCCGGAAATTGATAAAAATATTCCGGAAAAACACTCTGAACCTTCCATAATAGTGCAAAGAATGCACTCTACACGAGAAGGGATCGAGGAATCGTTACGGAT
>CAYLXU010000019.1:0-13479 GCA_964388055.1 uncultured Candidatus Saccharibacteria bacterium
TGTAAAATATGCCTTTTGTTGGTCCATAATAAGTGTTTTATATCGCGATCTAAAAAATGTGTCAAGCTGCTTCCTCGGATATTTCTTGGGTCGACGCAAGACCCAAGCCACCATCCTCATTAAATACATATACCTCCCGAACACCATTCTTGACGTCAGTAAACATGATCTGGTTACCTGGCATTCTTGAAATGGTTGCCACAATCCTACCTTGTTCCCCCAAAACCTCAACCATGGTAATGGAGTTCGGATCGGTGGCTCCTGGCACTACAACCTCTCGTTCACCAAGCTCTGGAATATCGCCACCACGAATCAAAGGAACATCTTTAGCCCTGGAAGAATAATATATGCCATCTTTCGGGACATAAGACTTTATTAGCACCCCCAATCCGCTCGTATCCTTGCGGCTAAAAGTTCGCGCCGTATTATAATCAGTAGACGTGCTTGTAAATGGAGAAAGCAAAAGATTAGACAACGATGACCCTCTCACGTGTATCTCGAGTAAATGGGCGGTGTACCCGTTTCTATTAAATGCCGCCTCGATTTCATCCTTTCTCCCTGAAGAAAGAGGCATGCGTTCCCGTAATGCTGTCTCCTGACTTTCAAATTGTTTAAGAATCGGAGACACCGATTCCATGTTGGGAGTGTCCCCAAACTTCCGAACATAATCTACAACAACGGATTTGTTATAATCCTGTAACGCGTGCTGTACCGCCTCTCGAGGAATAGGAGCAAATGCATCGGTAGACGTTTCTCCGTACAAATCTGCCCGATACGAAGCGGTCGCTGCATTAATCTGGGTAAAAAGACTTAATGCGGCATGAGGATCAGACTGTCCAAACATGGGAAGTCCACGATATACAAAACGATCGTTATAGTAAAACTTGGATCGAACCTTCTCCTGCACACCAGGTCGTGTATCGCCAAACAATTCTATGTACTCTTCGGGTACAATACCCCCCGCCTTAGTTTCTAGCGTTTCCCCACTCATTTCCCCGTTAGGACTATATATACTAAAAGTAGCTGTGGTGGCCTCAATAAACTTTTTATGCTCATGTTCAAAGTCTACCAAAAACTCTCGATGTTGCTTGTGGCGCATCTTTTTCGGATCAGGTGTCGGCCCCACATGCTCCTGAGCATACACCTGCGAGTAAAAACTTTTCTGGGAACTCTCCCACAAAGGCTCTTTTTTTAATACCTCATGCTGTCCCATTCCACGTTTTACTTCACCTATCCACTCTTCCTCAGAAAAAAAGAGATCTTCCTCACCATGTTCTAAAATACTTGGAGAAACACCATGCTTCTCCAGGTACCAATTCATAAGCAACCGAGAAAGTCTTCCGTTGGAATCTATAAACGGATGAATGGAAACAATATCTTGTTGCAGTTTTGCAGCTCGCGCAATTACTTCCTCACGAGACGTTGGCAGCTCTTCACTTCTCAACTCTTCAAGTCTTGCGTCTAGTAATTCCATCACAAGCATTTGGTCAGTTGGGTTTGCATCAAGTCGCTCGTTTGCCTCCTGAGATAATTTTTGCCTACATGCTGCAAAAAGTTCTGGGTCTTTAACTGTAGGATACAAGATATATCCCACGTTTGGATCTTCACCTCTTTTCATGAAACGAAGTATAGGGTTATTTTCTATGGCAGCAAGCTCGCCCTCATCTAGAGTAAGGGGTTTTCCAAGATCAGTAGTATCACTTCCTGCCACATCAGAATATCGCAACACGCCCCGCGTTTCTTGAGACATTCCTCTCGCAAGCATTCCCTGAAGCTTAATCACATCATCAAGCACAAGTGATTCCATTCCTCTTATTTCGTTTCTCGCCTCAAGCCAACCCTCCCACACCCGAATACCAAAAGCCTCTTCTGGATATGTGTCACCCCTCAATGCCGCAACTCTTAAAAAAGGTGGATCTATTAACAGAGCCGCCTCCGCGATTCGTTCTTCTTCATTTTTAATCCCCAACCTTGCTTCCAACGACCTACATCCGGTTCGTATTTCTTCTTGTTGTTTTTGTGTAAGAAATTCCTTTCGTGCCGCAATGCGAGAAGCCACTACAGTCGCGTATTCCGTAAGATGCGACAAAGCAAAGAGACGTTCCGCAAGATTATCACGTACGTCCTCAGAAACAGAGCTTGCTCGTTCAGCAACTTTGCGTATCGCCTCTGTTGCCTTTCCAAGCACCACACGCATATTCTCTAGAGATCTGTTCCCAACTTTTTCCTGCCCAAAAGATTCCCTCATAGATCTTTTTCTTCCAATTCTTGCTCAAGAGATTTGTATATTTCTTGAGAAACCTCCTCTAAATTTTTAAGAATTTCTTCAGTTTCTTTTTGTTCGTCTTTGTCGATAGTGTCACGCATATAAATATAGGTTACACTTTGTGTTCCTTAAATGGAATGACGAAGTAACTAAGAAAATTTTTGAGAATTGCTTTTCCTGTTTTCTCTGTATTTTTGATAGAATCCAAAAACTTTACAAACGCCTTTTCATTTTTCAAAAAACCCTCCCCGATTAACGCCTCCTTGCGCATACGCACAAGTTTTTTAAGCTGTGTTGCACTTTTTTCAGGATGAAACTGGAGAAGACGAACACACTCCCCAATACCCACCGCCTGTGGTTCACATAGTTTTGAGGAACCAAACAACTGCCACCCTGACAGCAAATCCTTTGCGATACATTTGTGGCTTGACTGCACAAATATATTTTTAGGAAGTCCTTTAAATAAAAAATCTTCTTTGCCATCCCTATTTAGTTCAACACGTATTGTACCTAACTCTCTCCCCTTAGGATTAAAAACAACCTCGCCACCCAAAGCGCGCACAGTAAATTGCAGACCCCCACAAATCCCAAGAAGGGGAATTTTCTTTTTTACGATTTTTTTTATAAATGGATATGTCTTTCGCATCCACGGCTTCTCGTGCCCTACGACAGGGTCCCCGGTTGATCCCCCAATAATAACACCGTCAAACTTAGAAATATCCTCGGGAAACTCTCCTTGCGCGGCATTACAATATTCCCACTCATCAGAACGCAATCTCATCATCTTTCTCACCCACTCTGAATACGATCCCCCGTTGTATATCTTTTCATTAAACTCTTCTTGCTGTTTCAAATCGGGAGTTAGAATATCAAAAAATAATATTTTTACGGATGGTTTCTTTTTCATATTTCGTAATGTCATTCTACTCATCCCATCTATAAAATTCAAATATAATAAAAAACCGCTCATGTAAGCGGCTTATTTAACCCATTTCTCACGCAACCATTCATCAATTCTATAATACAACGAAAGACAACCAGGAAACAGCATAAGAAACATTCCAAACGTAAGTGCTGGCAAACCGGTAAATTCTCGTAACCATACAGTTGTCAAAGCGCCAACACAAAAAAACAATAAGGTAATAATTCCAGCAACCAATTCATGCCACACTACTCCTCACCTCCATACCATGGCCAACTCCACAAAGGTTTTTTCCACCACTCTCTATCTGTGCACTCAAAAATAAAATATCCGACGAACTTCAATATGCCGATAAACCCCAAAAATGTCACAAACAAACAAAGAATCCTATCCCTCATACCCCATTTCCAGTATGCACGACTCATAATTCGCCGCGCCCAAACGGATGCCATCCAATACCCGGCCAAAAACCATATCGCCCAGAAAAGTGCCACAACCCATCTCCTCCTTCCTGTCAACGAACTAAAATTATAGTAATTCAAAAGAAGTTATCTGTAAACGGGGCAAGCTTTGCCAAAACAGAGTATGCACACGGTTTGTGAGGTTATTTGAGCACGGTCTCCGATGGGGAAGTGTGCGTACTCTGTTTTGGTACAAAGAAAACTACCTCCTCGCCTTTGCGCGTTCGTTCTCCGTTAAAAATTCTTTTCTCAAACGTACACTCCTTGGAGTAATTTCCAAAAACTCATCTTCCGCCATCACTTCAAGCCCTCGCTCAATGGTAATCTGCCAAGCTGGCTCTAACTGAATATTGTCATCAGAACCTGAGGCGCGCATATTAGTAAGCTTCTTTCCCTTGATGGGATTTACCGCCATATCATCACCCTTTGCAGTATTTCCAATCACCATGCCTTCGTATACTTCCGTATTAGGTTCTATATAGAGTTGCCCACGTGTTTGAAGATTGTCTAAAGAATATCCAAGCGCCTTACCCGTAATCATCGAAATCATTGAACCAACACTTCTTCGTGCTATCTCTCCACAATGTGGTCTAAACCCAATTACACGACTTGCGAGAATACCCTCACCCTTTGTGTCTATAACAAACTGGCTGCGATATCCCAAAAGTCCACGAGTGGGTCCTTCAAAAATCATGCGTACCGTGTTTTCATACTGCTCCATATTTGTCATGCGGGCCTTACGACTAGAAAGTCTCTCAATAACCACTCCTTGAAACTGAGACGGAATGTCTACAGTAATTTCTTCGAATGGCTCCACCAAAACACCATCAACCTCCTTGAGAATAATTTGAGGTTGTGAGACCTGCAACTCATATCCTTCCCTGCGCATAGTCTCAAGAAGAATTGCAATGTGAAGTTCTCCTCTCCCATATACTCGAAACTTGTCGGCATCAGAAAAATCTATATTAAGCCCTATATTTATTTCGAGCTCTTTACGCAACCGCTCCCCAATCTGTCGTGAAGTTACAAACTTACCTTCGCGACCACAAAAGGGAGAATTGTTTACCATAAAATTAAGCGCAATGGTCGGCTCATCAACCTCTATGGCCGGCAAAGCTTCTTGGTTTTCCAATGCACAAATTGTTTCCCCAATATAGATGTCTGGAATACCCGCAATCATTACAATATCCCCCGCAACTGCCTCTGACACGTCTTCACGACTTAATCCATTGAATGTAAAAAGTTTTGTAATTTTTTCTGTTCTCACATCCCCCTTCATATTCTTTACGTATACCGTATCTCCAACTCGTACCACTCCCTCATAGACACGAGCAATAGCAAGACGCCCCAAATAGTTATCATATGCGAGATTAAACGGTTGAGCCCGAAACGGAATATCAATAACCGATGGCGCTGCCGGAATCTCGCTTAAAATAGTATCTAAGAGAGGTGAAAGATCCTTTGAATCCTCATCCAAAAATCTCTTTGCAACACCCTCACGACCAATCGCATACAACGTAACAAAATCAAGCTGTTCATGATCGGCACCCAAGTCGATAAACAACTCAAGAACCTGATCCTCTGCGCGTTTTGGATCCGAACCGGGCTTATCAATCTTATTTATAATTACAATAGGCTTTAAACCAACTTCGAGTGCTTTTTTAAGAACAAAACGAGTCTGTGGCATTGGACCCTCCTGTGCATCAACGATTAACAAAACTGCATCAATGGATCGAAGCACACGCTCCACCTCTGAACCAAAATCGGCGTGTCCAGGAGTATCTACAATATTAATTTTTGTATCTTTATAAAATATTGAGGAATTTTTTGAATAGATAGTAATACCACGCTCCTTTTCAAGCGTGTTTGTATCCATACTCATCCCCTCCTCAAACATTCCACACTGACGCATGATTGCGTCTGTAAGGGTTGTTTTACCGTGATCAACGTGGGCAATGATTGCAATGTTCCTGATTTCTTTTGGTGTGTTCATGAAAGTTAAAAAAAGAGCCTCGTACTCTCGCACGAGATTGTATGCGGAATGTAAATAGTATGATACAAATTTAAAATCGTGTCAAACAAAAAAACGGCCCGTTGCCGTTTTACACATGAATCCTCTTTTCCCGTGTTACCCTAAAATCATCAAATACTTTTACCGCCTGCGATAACCAACGTCCTTTGAGACAGAGTTCGTCACATAACATCATGTTGCGATATCCGAGATCGTACAACCAAGCAAGATCGGAGAGATCAGCACACGAAACTCGATCATCTTGAACTTCGGAGAGAAGCGCCTTAAGTCCTGAGCATGTCTCACCGTTTTCAGATATAAGCTTGTGCAATTGATCAAGGACGTGCAATGGGATCTTGTCATGGACAATAGAAAGCAAAATACGCGACCCCACGCACGCATGAGGATCTTTTTCAATGATCAGCCGCATCGCCCCTACAATTCCCGAACGTGCCAACTCAACATAGAGATCGCCCCGAGCAGCAACAAGGGTAAGGTTTGGTTTTTTCTTAAATTCACGTTGAACAAAAGAAAGACCTTTCTCATTCTCAATCTTAAGCCACACCTCAGCATCCTTACCAACGAGCTCAAGAAATTCATCAACATCACGTTGTGATTCTACATAGGAAAGGAAGTAACGAGTGAATCCAGTACGTTGTACCATCTCAATCTTTCTGAGTTCTGCTTCGGTAAACTGAGGTCCCATTACCTCGAGATTTCGATCAAGCACATGAAGCGATTCCCCGGGCTTTACGGAATAAAAGGGGCCGTTCTCAAATACTAAACGAAAACCATCCTCCTCCACCTCAAGCAAACGTGCACCATCTGCCCCTGCCTTAAAAAGTACTGTTGCAGGAGTGGACACCCTAATCGGATGATTAAGGCGTACATCCAAGTAGGGGGTTTCTGGAGTACTAAGAATCTCGGCAATTCGAATCTGCCTACCCTTAACATCAAAGAAAAGTGGCGCTGTGATGCTATCAGAATGTTCCCGTATAAGACTAAGTTCTTTTTCAAGTTCAGGATTGTCGATCATTGCACTATTTAAACGAATCCCAAAAATTCTTTCATCGTTCGCAAAATTTAAAAAATGGGGGAAACTCGGCCAAAGAGTAACGAGTAAACGTAAAGCATCTTCTTTTCCTTTTTTCGAATTCAAAATCTTGACTGACACACACATCCCTCCCTTCCTTAAAAAAATACAAAAGGGCCCTTAGGACCAAAGTCCCAACAGGCCCTATTTTTCCTTTAAAGTCTTCCAAATTTATCCTTCTTTTTTGATTCCCCGTCAGAACGTGGTTTCTTGCGAACGGTCTTAAGCGCCTCATACACCGTCTCAACCTGATCCGCACGTTGCCGACCTTCAATTTCCTTTCGAAAATCTGCTTCTTTCTCCGTCTCGGTAGCAAGGATTCCAAAAATAACATCTACAACTCGTGCCGCTTCCGGAAGGCTTGCAATATGATCTGCCCCAACCAGTTTTACCCAAGCATCATACACCGCACGAGTTGTCTCATCTATAGAGTTTCGTCCACTTGATGACCTGTACGGCTTATGAATAAGGTAAACCGCGAAACGCTGCTTCAATTCTTCAAAAACCTCTTTCGTACTCATCCGTCTCTGGAGGGTAACACCAACAACTTCACGAGCCTTTTCAATGGCAACAAATTCATATGGATGTTCATCGCCAATAAAAATAATAATGGGCTTAGCATTTTCGGGCATATCACAGTTCCGTGCAAAGTACAATGCAGCAAGCTCATAGCTTTCAGCAATGCCAGTACCCCCGCCACCCTCAATAAAAAGCTCCTGGATACGCTGAAGCATTTTTTCCCGATCCTGTTCAAATGGTCTTATCTGTAGAGGATATCTGTCGGAACAATATGCATCTCCGACAGCAGCCCAACACACTCCAGCGTCCTCACCGAGATACTCCGTCTTAAGTTCATGAACGAGGTAAGGAAGTTTTCGAAACATTTCTGCAGGCCACTCACCCATTGAACCAGTAACATCAGAAACAATAATAAGCGGCCTCGCACTCCGTGTTTTTACCTTTTTTTCTAAAATATCCCTTTTCTGGGACGTGGGCGACCTTCTCTCCTCAGCTCGCGCCCGTTCAGCTCTATCCTCATATACGCTTCGTGCTTCACGAAAATCGTGAGTAGGTACCCAAGATGACGACCGATCATAGTCTGATGATTCTGACATAGCGGCCTCCTTTTCAAAGAGCTTAATACCCTTATATGGGGTACCGCTGAAACTATACAAGATGAAGCATCTTAGGTCAAATCTCCACCAAAAATAGAAATCCCTCGACCAAGCTCGAGGGATTTTTTATACTACGATTTTTCCATCTGATCGTGGATTTACGGAAACAATTTCGATGGGCACACCAAGCCCGTCCTCACTCTCTAAAAAATTAACATAATTACGTGTCTGAAGTGGCAAACCCCTCCACTCCTCCACGCATGAAATATCTCTCTGCCACCCTGAAAAAACAAGCACTCCTTTTGGTTTCGATCTCGCAAGAACCGTGGTCAACCAATCATTCTCAAGCAGTTCTAAACCTGGTTTGCTAGTAAACCCAAAAATCTCCGCCCTTTCCTTTCCCAACACTTTCCACGCAAGACACTCTCGTGCTTTTTTAAGCACTTTCAAATCTCCAACGTACTCATATGACGTAACCACCTTAATCTCGCTTAATGTGCTCAACTGATCCAAATTGGTAAGAACAAGTGAATCCACCCCATCGTTAATAAGAATCCCGTAACGGGCAAGAATAAGATCAAACCACCCCACGCGAAATGCACCCTGCCACCGATTTTCCTTATTATATTCATCACACAACACATTTCGGAGCGTATCGTCTTCTGTAGGAAGTGGTCCTGCCCCGTGCCTATGTGCATAAGGACGCATAATTCCGACTTTTGTAAATGGAAGCTCGGGTCCTTGTTTCAAGATATCCTGAATATTGTGAAAAGTGGATCGTGTCTTTGTAACGTATGGCGTCGTGCCAAATCTCGAGTCCAGAAGCGCCCCTTGCGCACCTTCAAAAATCACAGGGACACGACACAGTGCAGCGCTGTGAAGAACATTCGTGTCAGTTTCCACCTCAAATGGATAATCCTGAATCAACGATTCATAGAGAGCGCAAAGCGGTTCGATTCTTGTACGATTCTCAAAATATTCATACACATCTCGCATTTCTTGAGACGGATGTCTCTCCAAAAGCTCCTTCGCAATGCCTAATTTAATTTCTCGCAATGCACGCACTTTTGCCCTCAATTCAACTGGATTAAAAATATCCGCTACAGTAAAAGAAATCCCCAACGCTCGATCTCTCACTGTCTCTCCGACACCCATTCCACACGATCCAAAACGTGAAGTCCCTCGGCCTATCTCACTCATCTGGCACACCATCTTCTGCATGGGTGTCACCACATGTGCCCTTGGATCTATGATCAGATTCTCAAAAACTTGTAAGACGCCCTTCTCTTGCAATGCTTTCCCCTCGGCAACCAAATTTTCAAGCTCAACTAACATCTCGCGCGATAAAAGTGTTCGTGCCCCCATGGGTCCCAAACTTCCAGACCCAAACTGCGCAAAACAATGCCACACACCATCCGATGTCACCACATTGTGCGCCGCCTGGGGACCCCCATTATAACGAACAATGAGTGGTGGCTGACCACACAGCACACTTTCTGCCTCAGACATAAAATCAACTGTTGTTCCCTTCCCCGCGTCACCAAATCCGATGTCACATATTACAACCGCGTTACCCATGCCCATCCTCCTCTCTCTTACGCTCGCAATGCGCCAAGCACTCGTATAGCATTTCTGAAGGAATTTCCTTGAAAACATAACGTATCTCCAAGCATAAAGTTCCTATAACGAAGTCTTTTCATAAGTTCCATGTCAGATATGTCTGCAAGAGAAACATTATCCGATTCTTCTAGTGAGGAAAGAATTTGGGACGCAAGAATAGCGTTTTTGTCTCTTGAAATAATCTTTTTTGTCGCCTCAATAATACCTGCCTTATCCTCTCCAAGCTGGATAAAAAGATCGTCCCGTGCTGCCATAAGTGTCACTGATTGCTTCATGCGAGAATATACCGTGTCTACAAAACGCAAACCACGTTGAGACTCAATCTTTGCTACCACCATTGCTTCAGGATCAATCGCAAGAAGTTCCTGTACATCATCTTCTTTCTCCACGAAAGAAAGCATGTAATTGTGTATCCCCAATTTCTTCGCTGCTTCAATGTATTCAACATCGCCTTCCGTAAGGAATCCTTCGATTTCTAAAGATGGATCCAAAATACCAACTGGCTCACCAGCACCAACCACTCGCACCGGACGTTTGCTCAAAATAAGCTTATTGCCATCGACAATCTCAACAATCTCGGAAACACAGTCCTTAAAAAAAATAGGAACAGGAAGATTAACTTTAATCCTTCTGCTAATCTCCACAAATGCATAAGGAAGGTATGCGAACTTAGTGATACGCAACTGCCTCGTTTTAAGATCAACCCAAAGAGGCTTAGACCCGCACTCACGCTGCAGACGCGCAAGTACCTCATTGCGCGATTCACCAATAGGCATTACCGTATTAAATCGGAGTCCGGCCACAAGAGGGTTTCCAACAATTTCATCCCGGTGAGATACATATGGAGGAAGTGTCGCAATCAACATCTCTTCACACCCCTTTCCAAGGAATAAGAAAATGAGCTCGCCGGACATGAATTTCCAACGAGCCCTTCATTTAACTACAGCCTTCCAAGCTTTCCTTGCCCATTTTTCTTTTTAAGAGAATTTTTGGATTTTTTCTCCACGCCCCCATCCACCGTTTCGGTGCCTTTCTCCTTTTTCTTCCTTGGACGATCCAAAAGGTTCCTACTACGGGCAAGTTCTGTGAGCGCAACCTCAACCTCTTTAATTCTTGCCTCGCTTTGTGGCTCAAACTTAGTACCACCAAGGTCAGTTGGACGATTTCGGATATCATCAAGATATTCAGGCAGAGATCTGGCCCCGCTTGCAAGCGCGATCACACCCAACGTGATGTCACCAATCGCTACATCTTGCGGGAGAGGAATTACATTTTCTTTGCCCAACACGTTTTCCCATTGTTGTTGAATCATTTGATTCTCATAGCCTCTCGGATACTCTCTCCGGATAAGAAAAACATTGCCGCTAAATTTCTCCTTAAGCGCCTGAAATACCTTTGTCGCATTAGTACCCACGTGTTCACCACCAAAATGCTCACGAAGCTCTCTCGAAGAAAGTGCTTCTCGGAAACCCTCATCACCAGTAAAAAGGAAGATTGGGGTCGTAGCCCCTCGCATTTCTAGCTGCTTGAGATAGAAGTATGCCATCATTTCATAAGATTCCTTCGCCTGACCCCCACCATTTCCCTCAAGCCACAACCTCGTAAGCCACTCATCAAGACTCCTGACAACGGAGAAATCCGCCACCTGAAGAGGTGCCTGATCTGATACCACATCACCGATCGCTGCAAGACTCATCTGTGCGTCTTTAAGATATTCTTGTCGGGCAAGTTCTCCTGCAATCATGGGCATCTTATCAAAAATAATCTTCGGAAGATTACCCATGGATCCGGTCACATCAAACGCAAAAACTACAGGACTCGAACAACTTGAACGAAGCACCCTATCTTGAGTACGGGTTGCAGCATTCTGACGAGATTGAACAAACGCCTGCTCAGACACGCTCGAATAACCAGAACTTCCTCGATAGTTTGTAGGGGTTACATCACGATCATAGTATGATCCACCACCACCCATAGAAGTAAACCTCCTTCATGTGTGTTGTGGGTTATCAATGACCCGACCATTAATTACCATTTTTGTACACTTGTGTCAATTTTGTACAAACAAAAAACCCGCGTTTCGCGGGTGTGTTATTAGACTCTACAGCCTTCCCAACTTTTCTTCCTTCTTCTTTTTCTCTGGCTTTGAGACCTGCTTCTTCTTTTCCCCATCAGACCGAGAGGGTTTCGATTTAAGAGAGTTTGAAAAATCTTTTACGGCCTCACGGACGGCGTCTGCAACGTCCTGACCAGACTTTTCACTGATAATCCCAAGACCTTCCTCGAGAGTAACAGTCCCCTCATTCAAACCAATCAAAAGTGCCATTGTTTCACAGATCGTGTCTGGCCTCTCAAGATAAATGACAAGCTCTCCACCGCCAAGTGTCTGGACCCAAGTATCACGCAACCACCTCTCTCTGTAGTTGGATGATCCTTTGGGAACAAAATGAAATACATGATACTTCTCCCTGAGCTGTCCAACGACTTCCCCAAGAGGAATGTCGCCCTGAATAGTCTTTCCAAAAACCGCTTTTACTTCTCCCTTTTTCACCCTACCGTAAGGAGCTTCGTCGCCAATACTAAAATAATAGCCCTTTCTCCCACGCTTTTCAAAACAATCAATCGAGGTAAGATTGGCCCCCGCAAAGAAACCTAGCTCGTATGATTCAGTATTCTGCCCTCCACCACCCTTTTCAAGATAAACAAGAGAGAGCTGTTCTACAATTCTATTGTCAGATTCAAACTGGGTAATTTGCATCGGCACAGAATCGCAAGTGGCATCACCTACCGCAAGAAAAAGCATCTGTGGATCCCGAATAAATTTGCTGTTGAGCAAGAGATTCATTAAGTTTCCCAAGGCATCTCGAATGGTCACAACAACTCCCGCCATCGATCCGGTAACATCAAGAGCAGTAATAATGGCATTTGATTCAGGATGCTCTTCACTGTCACGACTCTCACGAAATTCTTTAATCTTTTTTGGATCAAGCAAATCATTTGCACGTCGTTCAGATGCTGGCCTCGAAGCCACATCCTTACTATAGGCAAACGCAGCGCCACCCCGAGGTGCCCTACTATAAGCATCATCATCCCAGTAGCCACCACCCATAGAAGTAAACCTCCTTCATGTGTGTTGTGGGTTATCAATGACCCGACCATTAATTACCATTTTCAGATATACGTGTCAACGAAAAAACTCGACGCGTTGTCGAGCTTTCTTGTTATGTTTTATACAATTTCTTCTCTTCAATATAAGATAGAACACTTGGAGAAAGAAGTGCCGCCACATCTTCTCCTGCCGCAATCCGTTCACGAATAATCGTACTCGATCCCCCTATACGCGTAAATTCAATCGTCTCAGCGCGTGATGGAAGATCTTCTTCAGTCACATCATAACCAGGACGCTTAATTACGACAAAAGAAAGGTTTTTCCAAACATCCTCACCTCGTACCCAGGTGCGTTGTATCTCGGAACCTCCGACGTTTCCACCTTGCACTAAATCACTTCCCACAACGTTCCAAATCTCCGCGTTCGGATATTCCGCCTGATATCGTTCATTCAAAAAATAAGTAGGTGTGTACATATCGCTGTCCATGTCAGAAAAATCAATAAATACATTTGGCATATCAAAATTGCGCTTCACCATCTCTTTCCTGTCCTCGGAAGACACATCATCCAAAGCTGTCTTGTTTCTACGTGAACCACATGGTACTACCACCACACGATCAAATATCGTGAGAAGACATTCAACAATCTGCTTGTGATGTAACGCCGGGGGGTTAAAACTTCCCCCATAAAGGGCAATCCTTTCACGTGAAGACGCAAGCAATCGTTCTTTTAACGCATTGTAACGTTCTGTATAGTAAGGCGTTAAAAGAGATTCTCTCAAATCATTGCCAAACGCGCGCCTGCTTACAATTGGACAGGGTGGTGCTTGAATACGTTTAAAATATGCGCGGTGGAACAATCCCCAATGCCGTTCAAGATCTT
>CAYLXU010000020.1:0-13433 GCA_964388055.1 uncultured Candidatus Saccharibacteria bacterium
CCGGCCGGGAAGAACCCCAAGTGGTTCTCCCAGAAGTACCGCACCCGTGAGGAAAGCGATGCCGCGAAGCAGCGCCACCTCGAGGCACAGCGCGCAGCAGCGAAGGGAAGGAAGTTCGACTACTCCACCAAGACGCCGCGACAGCGCCTGAACATCCTCGACCGTCGCCTGGGCAAGGGGGTGGGCGCCCGCAAGGAACGCGCCCGCCTGCAAGCCGCGATCGCTGCCGAACGTGCAGCGAGGAAGGCCATCGCCCAGTAGGGGCAGGACCCGCCACGTGAGAAGCATCTCACCTCTGGCGGGTTTTTATTTTTTCAAACAAAAACCGCAATCTTATTAGTTGCGGTTTGCCTACTCATTAAGGAGAAACACTTTGAAGTTTCTTCTCTAACTCTCTTATTCTTTCCTTAAGTTCAATCATTCTGAGTTCCCGCCCAATAAGCATTTTTTGAAACCTTTCCAACTCTTCAACCCTTTCTGTCTTTTTTAACTCACCCTCCCTACGTATCGTAATATCCGGTTCAATCGCAATAAAAAACTTCACTTCTCCCTCCTCGTCCAATACCGGAGTTATATATAATGCTTGCCAATATGTTGTACCATCCTTTCTTTTATTTTCTACCTCAGCTGCATAAGACTTCTTTTTGTTTTTAATGGTATCCCACATCTCTTCATACATTTCCTGAGACATGTGGCCACCCCATAAATCGGCAGGATTTTTTCCAAACATCTCTTCAAAAGTATATCCTGTTATCTCTTGGGCCGCACGATTTGCGAACAGTATATGCGCATCCTTGTCTGTAATTACGAGGTGTTGGGCAAGTAAACCAAAACAAGAGCTAAACCCCTCAACCACCTTTTGGAGATAGCGCAACTCCTCATCTGAATATTTAGGACGATAAGGCATAAAAACAATAATCATTTTTAATATACCATAGTGGTTATAAAATATCTTCAAAGCCTACAAGAAACAAATTCCGGCACACTTCTCGTTCATAGTTTTTGCTGAATAATAAAAACGCTTCGATTAATATCGAAGCCACGTTTTTAATTCTTCTCATTAGCGAATCATTGTTGGCAAAAACTCATGTGAAAAAGAAACAAGATCTTCCTCCTCGCGAACACTATTAGACATTGTCTCAACAACCACCTTCATTCTTCCCACAAGATCTTCTCCGCTTAACACACAATCGCTTACACGATACACACCACTCACTTTATGCCGAAACACAAGAACACAATGAAGGTGCGTCATTTAACTTTTTAAACTCTCAATAAATGCACGCTCTCTTGCCTCTTGTTCGCGTTGCAAACGCTCTCTTTCCGGAACCTCTTTTGTCAATGTACGTTCCATATGAATATCTCTAAGCGGCCTAAGGAGGACACCTTCCTTGAGAAGTCTCTGGGAATGTGCTTCGCAAAACGCCATTATTGTTTTTCCTTTTTCAAACGCATTTCGCACACCCTCTCTCCTATCAAACTCACGCACACAAGAAGGAAAGTCACACCGATTTTCTTCCTCCGCCATGCTTTTATATGACATCACACCTACCTCCTTCTTAATGAGCCAACAGCAAGATAACACGTATTTTTTGAAATGAAAACCCTCCTTAGTCAGGAGGGAAATTTTTTACAAAGAATAGAGGCGGATTCCACCTTGAAAAATAATATACAAGATTGTCCCAAAATTCGACAGAAGACTCAAACATGCTCGCACCGTGCTCGAGAGTCATATACAAAGAAAAAATGAGAGAAGAATCCTTTTCTCCCGCTTCTACGCTCATGTGATAAGACACGTCTGCACTAATGGAAAACAACTCCTTAATTTTTTCCTTGAACTCACGATAATGTTTTTGAAAACTCTCATGTTCACGCAATTCTATATCAACTGCATCACAAAATATCTTAAACATATCCGATCTTGATAGTTCAAGAAGGGACCCTATGTGATATGCGTGCATCACCCTCGAAGCGCAGCGCCCCTTTACCTCATTTCCAATCTGCCGCATATTCCTGAATGAAGCAGATATGCCATTATCAATCACCTTTTTCTTCACATCCCAAAAAGGGGGACTCGCTCCCAAATAAAGGAGGCTTGTCGCTACATAGGGTGCATCAACATCTTCTTTACGAGGAAACCATGCCATCCCCCACATCTCTATCACCTCAATTTTCAAGGACCAATATTGTCTCTAGTATGAAGGCAATGTGCCTATTTTTGCAACCTGCTCGCAGGATGAATGTGGGAAGGATTTTGAAAACAGGGATAAAAACAGGCACTATTTCAAAAAGGTTTATAATAATTTACCTACAAAAATGCGGTAAATCATACTGCATTCCCCCGTGTTCCTGTAGGTAGTATTTGGCTTTATATGTCGCCTGCATCTCTGGGGTGAAGTAATCAAATGGACACACGGCGGTAGTATAAATACTGCTCGTATACACTTCAGGTTGGGAAGCAAAACGGTTTGGTGTGGCAGAATTGTATACCCCAAAATCAAAACCAATTGCTAATGTATGAGGAGGCCCTCCGCTATACCCAATCAACTCCCCTGCCTTAAAAGAAATAGGAGGAAGTACCTGAATTTCTGGGCCATTCACCACTGGCTCTTTTTGAAGCACGTTTTTAATTTTTTCAACAGGATCTATAATATGCGCCAACCGAAGCCGCACCTCGCAACTCACTCTAAAATCCACATAATAAGGACCGCCCACATAATGCACTCCATCAATCAACTCCATGTCTATCGGCGCGTAAATAGGGACACCGATTGTCGGAGTATTAATATAGCTATGCGTTTTGATTATCGAGAGATCATTTTTAGGCCTATTGGGTGGAGGAAGAATGTTCGTCACTAGGTTAGGATCAATAAGGTAGTGAGTGAACGCTGGTCTTATATTACTTTCACACGTTGGCTTTGGCGCCTCCTGAATAAAATGCTCAACCGGTTTCTGGGGTTCCGGTTTCAAAACAACATCCTCTTTCTTTGTGTATGTATGCGTTTCTATCTTTTGTGGTGGGACAACCGAAGGCTTTTCTCGACCCCCAACCCTAAGCTCGGAAAATAAGGAACGGACCGAACTGATTTCCCTATCTGACACACCCACTGCATTTAACCCATCAATCTTCTCACCAAGTTCACGATATCGTTCAGGAGTGATGCCTCCAGCATTAAGTCCTATTTGAATTTCCTTTGTGAGCCGATCAATATCATCTTGATAATTCTTTTGCTCTGTCTTTTGCCCTAACGAAACCTGCTCTCGTGACTCGATGCCTTCTTCATTGTTGGTCGAAATATACATATACGTTGCAGTACCCGCAATCGCTAGAATCAGTACAACGAACATTGGAAATAGAATAAAGAAACCTTTTGAATGCATATCTCTTATTGTAACAAAAAACCGCCAATTGTGGCGGTGTTATGAATTATATTTTCCCTCTCTTAGCTCTTCCAAAAGTTTATCGGTTTCTGACTCCAAATTACCTCTGTCCGCAAAAGAAATTGCGGGCCCATAAAGCTCGTCTAGATCGGGTCGATCAAAACTGATTGGGATATGAAGGGGAACACGTCTTTCACACAACAGGTTCTCGCCCCTCTTAACGCGTATCAACCACTCTTGAGCGTCTTCTGAAGAATTAGGAAGATGCGCCTCAAACACATATCCATCGGTTTCAAAAACTCCATGGAGAATCATGCTTACCCTCCTTTTATACAATACCTACTCACTGCATATCATGAACCACTCCACAAATCTAGGCCTCTTACAAAATAAAAGCCGCCGTTTGGCGGTCTCTGTCCTTAGAACCGGAAGTTAACCCTCTTTTCTCGTATAAGTCCACCATGGCCATGACCAGAGAGGGGAAAATAAGTATTGAAGTCTTGCATTCAACAAGAGAAACAAAATAGTTCCAATTAGGTTCATTGGACCCCACACCACGAAGATCATATGTACAAGATTATTCTCTGAACTCCATGCCCTCTGCCCAAATGCCTGCGAATATTTATCCACAAAATATCGTGCCGTGACCCCAGAGGCATAATATCCAACAAACAACCACACAAGAAGCCAGAACCACACAACTGCCGTCATGTTTCGTCTCCTCCTTCACTTGCAATGAGCCACGCACAAAATATCACACCTTGCGTACTCGTGTAAATATGTTTTGGAAACAAAAACCGCGCATGGGCGGCTTCTATCTTTAGAACCAGGAGATAGGCTTCTGAAGGCGACGAAGGAACAACACCACAACAAGTCCTGATACTCCGACTCCAGCCAAGAAACCCAATGCAAAATTCAACATCTTCATACCACCTCCCCTCTTCATTTCAACCCATGCTCTCATAATCACAAAACTCATTTCTCTATTCTCGATATTCCTCTACTATTTTGAGAAATGGATATTCTCTCTCTGAGTATGCGTATCCTCGAAGAATATTTTCCATCCCCCTACACTCTTCTTGAAATCCCCAGTTAAAAGAAAGACGGTTATCCCACCAATAAAGTCGCCACCCTTCTCTATCCACAAACGTACGCCATCCCTTTGGTTCAAATTGCACAAGCTTAGCGCTATATGCATGCGCCGTAGTACTTACAACAACACGAACGGGACGAGTATCAATATGCGCAACCCAAACCCATATGGGAACAACCCTCCACCCTCCTTCATACATCCACATTTCTCCAGTAAAAAGATTTCTTGCAATTCCAATCTCTGTCGGTTCAATATAGCTTGTAAAACCAAAACGCAAAACAAAGATTATCCCTATTGCTACACACAGTCTTTTAAACCACGCACTCCTCGCAATTCCAAAAATTACTTCATCAATTCTTCTCATTGATGGGAACACCCTGTCCAGGAGCAAGCTCTTGAAGCACTGTCAGAAAGGGACAATCTTTGCCCTCCGCCCTATCAAATGCGTAACACTTTAAAATCTCCAAAAGACTGTACCGGTCATCTCCCGCATCACGACCATGCCATTCGATAAAGGTTTTAAGACCATCAGGATTGAATCGAACAAGCTTTGCGTTAAGCACACGCGAATTGGCACTGATAGAAAGCTGATAAGGACGAAGGTCAATTTTGTGTACGCCGTATGCCCAAGGATTGCGCACGACCCATCCTGTACGCTCTATCACCTTGATTTCACCAGTAAACTTGTTATAGGTAAACCCTAGTTCATAGTTATCGATAAAAGATACCCAAAAGCTATACCAAATCACAAAACTGAAAAGACACACAAAAAAAACACTTCCACCAATTATCCCAGCTTTCATAAGACGACTCATGTTTCCCCGCCTCCTTTGCGATGAACTAAAAACAAAATAGCACGAATTGTGCCATCTGTCGAGTGGATCCCGTTGTGGGGAAGGAAAAACTATACTTGAGAAAGAAAGATGCTTTGGTATATGTTCCTATTTGTTAGCAAACATCTTTGCGAAGATTTTCACATTAGAAAAGGCATCCAAAGATTTGACTTCTTCTGGAGAAAAAAATTTAAGGTCTATGCACTCCTCAGACGGACTGAATTCTAAATTTTTGAGAACAACCCTATAGACAACATTTGATAACCAAATATCTTTCCTGTTTTGAAAAGTAAAAAAATAACAGGGTGTTTCATCAATAGAAATAACTTCGATTCCTGTTTCCTCTTTAATTTCACGTTTCAATGCATCTTGAGGATCTTCTCCCCAATCAAGACCACCACCAGGCAACTCCCAAGTACCAGATTCTTCTTGAGACAACAAAAACCTCGTTTCGGTTTCATCCAAAACAAGTCCTTTAACACTAACGCGATAAAAACATTTTGGGACTTCCATAGAAAAAGTATACCAGATTAAAACAGGAAATCCTTATTTAATCTACGTAATTGTGCGGTGGGTGAGCGACGGGACTTGAACCCGCAACCACCAGAGCCACAATCTGGTGCTCTACCAATTGAGCTACGCCCACCATTATAAGCTTACATGTTCCCCATATACGTTCCTGATATGTGCCCTCGGAGGGAATCGAACCCCCATCAAAACCTTAGAAGAGTTCTGCTTTATCCATTAAGCTACGAGGGCATGTAACCGCAACATTATATCACATTTGTAATTTTCGGCAAACCTCTGTAGAATTAAATATCTTACGGGACATCGTATAATGACAACTTACACGCTTTTTGCCCCGTTAGAAATATACGGGCTGTAGTATAACGGTAGTATATGCGCTTTGGGAGCGCACGGCCTGGGTTCGATTCCCAGCAGCCCGACACCAGAAAAATGTGACTCCTTTATGGAGTCACATTTTTTGCTAGGTGTTGGGGTCGTTCTCTCTATTTCAATAGCCCCTCAGCAATCTGCATGAGATTCGCAATACGCGACTCAGGAATTCCAAGAAGATGTGCCAAATCTTGTGTCTTATGTGTAACAAGCTGGCTTACCAAAAAAATATTTGCCTCTATCATTTTTCTCTGTTCCTCATTAGAAAGTCCTGTGAGTATGGTAATCGGGTAAAGCCGTTCGTCATCAATCCACCTCGGAAGCGGACGCTCTTTAGGATGATTCCATCCAAGTAAAATCATATTCTTACAGTGCCCAAACTTAAGAGAGTCGTTTGAAAACTTTCCGTTTGTCACAATCCAAACCTCATCAAGATGAGGAGCTTTTCCCACATGTCCCGCATCAACCAAATCAAGAAAGCGTGACCATATTGCCATCGTGTCTTTGACTCCTACATAAATGGGATCATGATGAAGCTTTGCCTCAACCATGCCGCGACGATGCTCTTTTTCAATTAAAAGATCTACTTCATGTGTTACACAAAGCCCCTGAAGAATTGGCGGAAGTTCCGCCTTATATCCATACGCAGAAAAAAGGTGGACTAAATATTTTTCAAAATCAAACCCGGTGGGACCAAGGCGCAAAACAGCATCCTTAAGCCCATAACGGTGAGCAACAACCGGCTCATGCGTATCGAGTGATGCGCGAATAAGTTTCAATACCTCTTTTGTGTGTATATTGTCATATACCTTCTCCCCAACCTCTTTCACCACCTGATTTGCAAGCTCCTCACTTGCCCCCGCACGCATTGCGGTATTTTTTATTTTTTCTGGAGAAAACGCTTCACGCTCTCCGTTTGCCTTGATAATAAAAATCTGCTGCATAGTAGTTTAATTTATGACACGACTACTTCTTTAGCCCTTTTACGCTTTACAAACAAAAGCAATATCACTCCAATACACAAACTACCTATTCCCATAACAATCCTATAACGAACAAATACATCTCTCCATGTTTCACCTACTGAAAATGAGATTGTTTCAATTGACACATTACCCGCCTTATCTACCGCCTCAATTGTAAGAGTATGAAATCCCGGTGCAAGATCATGCGCCTGGTATGTACGCACCCCCTCTCCAGACTGAATTTCCTTAAGCTGGTGGTCAACACTCACCTCATAATGATCTATACCGGAAACAGCATCTTTGCTGCTGAACACAAAGGCAGGAACACCTCTCTCTCCGTCTTTACGAACTACTTCCGCGACATACACTCGCTCCGGTTCCTCTGTATCAACATTAAACGGGAAATGTGTTACCACACCCCACCCCGTGCCACCTATTTCAAACCGCACATGAAGATACCATCTCCCATTCTCTATCCCCCGATGCGTATACGAAGAAACAAGTCCTTTTGATTTTGTTCCCGGGCTTCCATATGGATCTTCATTAACAGAAAACGCTACTCCGGTTACACGATATGGAAGATCCCACTCAAATTGCGGATTACTATCCGCATACCACCTATTAGAATCAGGGTGGGTAGAAGAACGTATCACTGGCACATCAAAACTTTCCGGTTCGACAACTTTTACTTTTGGAAGTGCCGGCAACAATGCAAAATCAGCTCCCTTCATCGAACCTAACACATTTGTTCCCAGCCCATCATTCGCGAGCACGGACCCTGACACAAATCGAAGAGGAGCCGATCCAACAGCCTTAACCCTAAAATTAACGGTGAGAAGCGTTCCTGTTTTTCCCTTAAATGCCGGATTAAAAATGACACCCTCAAACTGAACGTTCCCAGTAGCCTTTTCAAATGAAGGTTCCTGCGCCCATAAAGATACTATGGAACCAGTCTTTATGAGGGCTGTGGGCTCAAGCAAATTTACAGGAAATGATATGTTTCCTGACACAGCATTTACTTCCTGATCCGGGCTCGCAACAAAAATCTTAACCGATACAATGTCTCCCACCCTATACGATCCGCCTGCTGGCGACAAAGAAAGTTGAACAGAATCCATGGCATCCACCTGAAAAGGAAAAAAGCTCACAATACATACAAACATCAAACCAAATTTTAATATATTACTCATTGTGAGACTCTCTTTGTGGTAATCTTCTTCTTTCTCTTACACTATACCACAGGAAAAATACCGCAAAAACGACCACGACAATCACGGTAATAATAATGGAAAATGGCATTGGTTGTGGGGCAAGCTCTACTACTGTCTCATTTCCCGCGCGATCAATAGCTTTTACAAATATACGACTTAACCGCAACTGATCCTTTAATACATAGGGACTCTCCACCCGTTCCCATTCCAACCCATCTGTCGAAGTATTTACTCCCCACACCTCTCTCCTTTCCGCTACCTCATAATGATCTATCCCAACACCCTTATCCTGCGCGAGAAACACGATAAACCACTTTCCCTCGAACGTTTCACCCTCCCGCGAAAGAAAGATTGAAAACGGCTCGGGCGCCGTACTGTCAATAACACCAATTACCCCCTCCGGCTCTGGCGCATCATGAGAAATAGCAATCAACACAGATGATGAAGGAAGAGGAATTTCCGTTCCTAGTCCATCGTGGCGAAAAGCTTTTACATTATCTATTAAAATCTGTGCCTCACCGGGCTTTTTTGCCTCGAAGATAAGAGATGCTACATACCCCTCAGAACCCTGATACCCTCCGGGAATCATCCCCGCATAATGAATCCTCCCATCCTTTTCTACAAATCTGTCTATCCAAACACTTACGAGAGACCCGCCGTCTTCAAATCCTTCAAACGCAAGCAAGTCTTTGGGATATACCACGTCACCACTCACCACGTTTACTACCTCATCCTGCGTATTTAAGGAGATATTAATTTTGATTCTTGCATTGGGCCGAACCTCTTGAGCGCCTTCTTGGGCCACTGCCCCAAAGAATGACAGTAAATAGAAAATAGAAAATAGAAAATAGAAACGTCTCATTTTAAAAAACGGTTTAAGATTTTCATCACTTCATTATTTAGAGATTCCGCTTCAGAATAATTTAATTTCGGAAATAAAACCTTGGCAATTTCTACCTGACTTTCCAACTCTGAACCCGAGCCAAAGGCAATAACTAGAAATTGTCGTTTTTCTTTTTGTTGAAATCTGTGATAACTTTCAGCAATATTGGAAGAAACTGATATAGCAGCTCTCCTCATTTGATTGGTTAATCCATAAAGTTCTGATTTCGGAAACTGCTCTGTCAATCGATAAATAACCACCGCCAAATCTTTGGCCTTTTGCCACACTATTAAATCTTTATAAGATTTCGTTACACTCATCTTATGTTTCTATTTACTATTTACTATTTTCCACTTTCTATTTTCTAAGATTATCCTGTCCAGTAGAAAGCTAGAATACTAAAATCACGAAGGTCAATTTTCCCGTCTTTGTTGAGATCATATTTTACACTTACCGTTGTTACCGGTCGCTTATACCAATACGCGAGAATTGAAAAA
Source organism: uncultured Candidatus Saccharibacteria bacterium (assembly GCA_964388055.1). Classification (GTDB taxonomy): domain Bacteria; phylum Patescibacteriota; class Minisyncoccia; order UBA6257; family JACRHW01; genus CAYLXU01. The sequence goes on from CAYLXU010000020.1 coordinate 9,761, forward strand.
TCTATCAAATTCACTTTTTGGTCGCTATTAAAATCCCACGGTTTCTGCGCTGAAGAAATCTCTTCTAAAAATACGTTTTTATCTCCTATATAAACTTGCAGATTTTTACTTCGCTGAGATATGCTTGCCCCCTTTGATGCCGTGGCAACGACAACATATGTAGCGCCTTTTATAAGCGGTGAGGTGTTTATCGTATAGCTATATAACCCATTTTTATCCGATTTTGTTTTTAACGTCTGCTTGTTCGGAGATGATGAGTTTCCCGGTGCAACTTCAATATGAATATCCGCAAAAGACATTGTCTGTCCGGAAATAACTACTGTATCCCCATGCCTTACCTCGCTTTTATTTGAACGAATTGTGGGGGCGAGAACAACACATTCGGTATTTACAACCACATCATTTCGCGCGCTTGCGGTAAAAGTAGTAGTAAGAGATTGCACACCTGTTCTGTCTGTACCATAGAGCCCAAAAAGATATGCTCCTTCAAGCCCTTTAAGACGTATTGAAAAGTCTTCGTCTATGGTAGCTATTGTGGTTGTCGCAATCTGCCCATCTTTAAGCAATACTACCGATTCGCGGGGATACCCTTTACCACAAAACGTAATTTCTCCCGTAGGAACACGCTTCAAAATGTCCGGCATACCCCCGCCGCCTCCGCCCCCATCTCCTCCACCCGATGGAGCCGGTGGCGGTGAAGGTTGTGACACTTCGCCAAACGAAGCGCTTACTCCGATTGGCTGCATAATCGCAAAAACAGTAGTTGCACTGTCTAATAACGCATTTCCCGCATTACGTGTCTCTATGGTGAAATTATACGTTCCAACGTTAACAGGATTTCTTATTTGCTTATCTCCCACATCGATATACGTAGCATTTTTTCCTAACCGCAACGTAATAACGCTTCCCGCCGGAGTTGAAGTTGCTTGTGAAGTAAACGTAATGGAACCGGACGTCCCCGTTACCACACTTACGACAAAGTCGGTTCCCACACCACCAGAAGCACTTAAAATTTTATTCGTACTTCCTATAAGCAGATCGGCATCGGAATGATCAAACCCTGTTGGAATAGTAAAAACGCCCGCCTGAGGAATAACTACAATCTTTCCACCAACAGGAACTGCATTAGTGAGGGTAAAGATAATCCTGTGATCCACATCCTTATTCGGCACAGAACTCTCTGCAATCGCGCTCACCTTCGTAAGCGAAGCGCCAAAAGAAACACCGGTAAATAGAAAATAAAAAATAGAAAGTAGCAATATGTAATATATTCCCCTTCTAAAAGATTTGACGTTGGTCTCAAACATAATGCAAAAGTCAAAAATCAAAAGTTACAAAATTAAGTTGCTTTTGACTTTTTACCTTCAACTTTAACCTTTGACTTTTGCATTTTGAATTTACTTTACGCGTTGACGATCGCGGTATAAATGAATACCGGCAATTACGAGACCCAGAAGGCCTGCCGCGCCAAGCCCAAAGTATTCCACACGCTTTTCACTCAAAAGCTCACGTTCACGCTCCTCTAAGCTTTTTTCACGCTCATTAAGATCTCGCTCCTTCTCACGCAAGGCACTCATAAGTGTGTTAATCGGATTCGGCGGAACAGAAACAGAAATACCTACCCCAGATGATATTTGCGCAAGATGTGACAGCATAGTATCTCCAAATCCTAAAAACAGCATGCCACCCCCTATTACAAATATACCTCCGACCAAAAAGAATATTCTTTTCATTTATGCAAAGAGAAGAAATCCAATCAGGACAAGAATAAGCCCAGAAAGCGCCATAATGGCGATAGAAAGAAACACCTGAAGCGAAGAAGTCTTTCTCTTTTTACGCACCACGTCCGCAGTTACGCGACGCAACTCTTTGCGCACATACCATCGTGCACCTCCAAAAATGATACCAAGAAATGCGAGGATGGACCCAACAACTATAAGCGTAAGTTTCATGGGAAGTACCCAAAACGTTACACTCCCCGCAAGCGTACGCTTTCCAGTTTCTCCATATTGAACACCTAGAAGAGCCTTATACTTCCCAAGCACAAGCCCTTCGCCACGCCACTCTGTGATATATTCACGGATATGCTGAGGAAGTACGACCCCTCCCCGCTCGTTTACGGTAAGTGTCGCAATCTTTTTTCCAAACATATCAAAGATTTCTATAACCCCCACCGGACGCTCCACAATATTCCCCTTGTTCTCAAGGCGCGTCGAGAAAATAACGTTCGGACTCCCATAAAAAACCTTATCGGTACTAAACTCATAAAGATCAACCCGTTCCTCTACTTCACCCGCAACACGAAAACTGAGAATACTTGAAGTATCATACCCAATTCCAAACCCTGACCCCTCCTTTGGTTCCTCTGTATATGTAGAAAATACCACCATTCCCAACCGAGCCCCAGGATTAATGTCTTTTGGAACTCTTATGTCCAACACCACCCCCCTACTCTCTCCAGGTTGAAGTGTGATTGATTTGTCGCGAGGGATCACCCACTCTTTCACACTAAAAGGGATCTCCTCCTCATCAGGACGAGCAAACTCGAGCCGACCATTCACCGCCGCGCCACGAATGTCCACAATTCGTGGATAATACGTCATTGGTGTCGGAAATTTATTGGTAACAGAGATAATTTCAACAAACGAAGTACCGGGAACAATTGTTTTCTCAATAATCGCTGGGGAAACAGATACCTGGACCGCTTCTTGAGCAAGGGCACTAGAAAGGAGAAAGGAGAAAGTAGAAAGTAGAAGAACCGAAAATAAAAAAATACTTTTTTTCATTCCCAAAAAAGAATTGTGCGTGTTCATATGTTTTTAAGTCTTCTGGATTCTCAACCAATAGAGAATAGCAAGAAAACGCATTTGTTTCCTAAAACCAACTTAAAGTTCTTTGTATATATTTAGTATAGCAAGGATCGTGCACGCGCCACAAGAGAAAACTATCAAAAAACACCCCGTTGTGGGGTGTTTTTTGCATCTAAGCTTTTTGCTTAAAATGTCGGCACAATCGTATACACAAGAGTGGTAGAATAATCATTTGCAGCCTCCTGAAGTGCAGTAATTTCAACACGCACTGCAACCTTAGTTGTACCAGAAGCAGTACCGTCAGTTGGACCACCGTGCGCAAATACAGCACGTCCTGGGGCAATTTCATTCAAGTCTCCAGCAAATTTAGAGCTCCTAAAATTGAGACCACTTCCAGGACCATCGTACAAACCACGCTCTGCACCATTATTAATATCATCAAGATCAGTATCGCCTGAGGTAATTCCAAAATGTCCCCACGTTGAAGCATCGGCAATTGCACCAGTAGGGGATGCCCATGCCTCCGGAGTCCCAACAGCATTTCCATCCTTAAACCAATCAATTACAGCACCACTATCATACGGATTTGCGTCGTCGTTTGCCCCACCATTTCCAGTACTTACAAGCGCTTGGGCGCTACCCGTGTCAGTATTGATAGTCCTTGCATATACCGCAAACCCATGGTTTGCGTTGGTACTCACAGTAAGAGTGTGTCCCATGGTCTGTGCAGACGCTGCAACAAGAGATCCAAACGCCATCGTTGTTGCGGTACTTGTTGCGTTCGTGCTAATACCGTTTCCAATGGCTGTACCAGCATTTACCGCAGCTACGGTAAAGGTCAGAGTAGAGGAAACGGTAGCCGT
>CAYLXU010000021.1:0-13362 GCA_964388055.1 uncultured Candidatus Saccharibacteria bacterium
CAGTCGTGATATCCATTTCACTACGAGAGCATTGATGAACGTCTAGAATTATACCAGAAAAGGGTTCCAGTGACAACAGAATGCCCCGCGTTGTGCGGGGCTTTATACTATGAAGAGGCAAGAAAGAGTTTTTGTGTTCGTCTTTCCACCTCATTTCGGATTGCGATGATCACGACCATATTTCCGGGGTGCGGAGTAGACTCCAGTGCCATTATGCTTGAATAGGCGTATGATATTGCCTCTAGCATCATGATGCCGAGTGAATCCATTTTTTCACCTCCTTAATGGTTGCAACCACGCCAATGGATGTTATTGTCCTGTTCTTCAAAAAGACTATTGTCGCGATATGTTGGACGTCCATTCATTTCACTTACGTTCCATGCTGCGGTAAATGCCATTTGCGCGATGCGGGTGAGCTTGGGATAGTTTATCTTGTCATATGTGTCTGTAATTTCGTGGTAATCGGGATGGAAACCGGAAAAGTAGAAGATGATGGGGATACGTTTGTTCGCGGGGCTTGCTCCAAAGAACGATGCTTGGTCGCTTGCGGTAAACCCGTCGTTTGTGTAGGTAAGTGTAAAACCAAATTGTTTTGCGAGTGTTTGGGTCAGGGTGTAAAGTTCTGGGCTCACTTTGCTATAGTCCAGTTTTTTTGGCGCCATAATACAGAAAAGTTCATTATCGGCATTTCGCCCCACCATGTCGAGATTGATGACTGTTACAATGTCATTCAATTGAATTTCTGGCGGAAGGTGTCGTACGAAGTACTCTGAGCCGAGAAGACCGTGTTCTTCTGCGCCCCACAGGCCAATAAGAAAACTTCTCTGCGGTTTTTTGTGTTTTGAGGCCATTGAAAGCGCTTCTGCAATTGCAAGCACCGCTGTTGTTCCTGATGCGTTGTCATCCGCGCCATAGTAGATTTCTCTTCCAGGGAAGTTGCCCCCCATGTGGTCATAGTGTGCGCCGATTACGATAATTTCCTTACTTTCTCCTTCGATCATTCCCACAACGTTTCTTGAGGGGATCTTCTTGCCCGATATCCAGGAATGTGCATCAAACGCTTGGAAATAACTGCGTGTTTCCCCGAAGGAAAGAAGGTCTTGTGGATTCGTTGTATCACCCAATGGTTTCAAACCATAGCGCTTAAATTCCCGTGCGATAAACTTGCTTGGCAGATCATAGCCACCATCAGACGTGCCTCTTCCATTAAAATTGGGATGTGCAAGAACGCGAAGAGTATTAAGAAGTTTTGTTGTGGTAATTGTACTTTGCGCTTCTACGAGTGGGTGGGTTGGTGTTGCCTGAACGATTAGGGTTCCAATGAAGAATGTGAAGAGAAGAACAAGAAACCAATGAGATAGTTTTCTCATTACGACGATTTCCTTTCGTGTATTTTTAAAGAACCGATTCCATTATTAGCAGGTTTGTCCCTTTTTGTGAAGAAAACAAAAACCCCATAGTGGGGCAAAATGTTGTCATGATGCAATTGATAATGTTTTTTCTCCGTTCCATGTGATGGGGATTCCGTTAATCGTAGTTTTTTTGGGGGGCAATATAGTTTGCATGAGTTGGCCGATTGTCACTGTTTTTGCTACCTCTTGTAGGCACGTTTCTAGCCAGTTTTCTGCACCCGCATTAAGCGCATGTTCATAATGGAAGGGGACGCCTAGTCGTTCTTGTGCGATCTTTTTCATGTCGATGTGGATACGTGCTTGGATGCAAACATTATATGAACCGTCTAGGCAATTGAGGGTCATTTTTTTATTCAAGGCAAGTTTTGGCTGTACTGCCCGAGGATGGTGTTTGAAGAAAGGATAGACATTGAATCGTTCCCCAGGGTAATATGTTTTTTCATCCATTATGACAAGGGTATCTTCTGAAACTACGCATTGCGGTTTTACAAGGAATTGATACCACACCCATAGGAAAAGATAGCCAATGAAGAACAATTCGATTGTGCCAATTATTGGTAGTGGCTGCGCGATTGGCATGGGTATTCCGGTGAGAAGAAAAAAGAGTGAGCCAAAAATCAAAGGGAAGGCAAAAAGCGGTTCTAGAAACCTTAAAATGTCTCGAATCAGTGAACGAGGCTTCTCGATGTCACGATATAAGATATTGTTTGTTATTGAGATAGTAAACAGCCAAGCCATAAGAGACCCCATACATAATCGTTTGTAGTCGATGGGTGGCGGTGTGGGAAAGAGTGAAGAGAGTGGTTGAAGGTAAAGAAAGGGAATGAGGAATAAGAATGTGGCAAACGTGAATATCGCTGCTATAACGAATGACCAATCAAGTTTTCTTAGAAACTCTTTCACCATGATTGCCTCCATTACAATGAACTGGAAATATTGTACATATTTTATGTTCAAGCGTCAATGTTAACTGTTGACATAATTTTTCTAACACGATATTCAAGACATAGATCTTCGAAAGGAGAAATAGCCCATGGCAACAGTTGAGTTGTTTCGAATATGTGATTTCCCGGGACCCGTTGATATCGATGGTATCCGCAATATGGTTGCGCGACGGAGAGATGAGGAAGTTGCAATTCTTGAGGAAGACAAGGATGTTCGCGCAAGGCTTAATCTCGACGGACAAGTTGCGCTCATCGATCGTCGTATTGCAAAAGCAGAACAAGAGATGCGCGAGGGAAGTCCTCTTGATGCGTCATGCTACTACCCAGAAATCTCAACGGAAGAAATAAGTCGGTGGAATCTATGGGTTCCGTACGGTTCTGATCTTGCGGAATATGGACAGCGGTGGGATTATAACTACATTCCTGAACGTGTGCTTACGGAAATTGCCACCCTTCAAGGAATCAATCTTTTCGAGCGCATGCGTATTATGAGTCATAATGAAGAGCGTTCACACGAGGCATTTCTCGTTGGATACGTAGGTGGGAGAATGTTTCGTGTTGCTCGCTGGGGCGAACATTTGAAGCCAGCGAATAAGGTTCTTGGGTATATTAAGCGTGCAGGATGGTATGAAAATATGAAAGATTTTTTTGGAGTTGGAGGGAATTTTGGGATCGGACCTCTTATCTTTTTTGGTGTTGTGGTGCTCTTTATGTGGTTAGGTTCAGGTATATACTACGACGATAGAGAGACACGACGTCATTACTGGAGAACTTATGACTCGTGTGAAGCGTGTATTAGTGGCGCACACACAGGATATGATAGATTCGTGAACAACGTTCATGGTACCTTCAATCCTATTTTCGCTTTTGTGCGGAACAATTCTCTTCTTATGCTGGTTCTTTGGATTACTTCGATGGTCTATTTTGGGAGATTTGATCGAACTCGATATCTTGATCGATTTCGTAGGTAATTATATTACACGTTACACGCGAGAGAATACCTCTCGCTTTTCTTTTTTTGTGCAGATAAAAATTGTTTGCTGTTTTTTCTTGTAAAGAAAAAACTCGCACGTGCGAGTTTGAGATTAAAAAAAGAATGTGGACACAATTACTCCGGCAAGGGATTGAAGTGCTGCAAAAATGCCGAGAAACAAAATTCGTGAGTTGTTTCCCTGACTTGTTTTTATAATTGCAAAGAGTGTCCCAAATCCTACCACACACATATAAAGAAAGAGCTGAATGCCATGTTTAGCTTCCCCAAAGGCCAGCGCGAGTGCGGAGATTCCGAGTCCTCCAAAGAGGGTTGAAAGAAGTGCAATGATGCCCACTTTGTCTCCGTCTTGTAGTGCCCAAACGAAAAAGAGAAGGAAGACGCCACTTATGGTGAGAATTCTTGAGAGATGATCAATCTTGATTACGTCCATCGTAACGAACTCTATTCCAATAAGAAGTATAAGTGCAGACCCTCCTTTGAGGATGAGATCCTTAAGAGTGATTTTCATGTTTCCCGCCCCTTTTTATGAGGAACTGTGGTTACAATAACATACTTTTGTTTTTTTGTTTATATCGATGTGATATTGCGTTGACTGGATCGATTTTCCTGTGATAGTTTATGTTATACCTTTGCGATGGAGGTGTGCGGAATGCCGAAGGTTGGGTTTAGGGTTGTTGAAAAAGGGAATGGGGCAGGAAGCAGCATGAGGGCGTTTGGGTATGTTCTTGTCAAGGATGCACTTGAGTGGATCAGCCTTTGGAACAAGATTAACTCACGTTATGAGGCTAAAGATGGGGAGGTGGTGCAGGTGTTTGATGCTCCACCTCTTGTTGATTTTGAAAATGAGTTTGTGGTTGCTGTTTTTCGTGGTCAGTGCCCAACGAGTGGATATGGTGTTAAGGTGGTGTCTGTGGTAGAGGATGATTCAGTGGTGCGTGTTAGAATTCGGTTTTCTGGTGGGCGTGGTATGGCAATGGTTATTACGTATCCCTACGAGATTGTTGCTCTCCCCAAAACAGAGAAACGTGTTCTCGTTGAGCTTGCGTAGTAAATATGATTTGTCTCCTTTTCTAGATATTCTTTGCGCCTTAAGCTTAAGGGAGGTGAATACAATGCGAGTAAACGTGGTGATTGAGGTCGAAAAGGAAAAACTTAGAGAAACAGTGGAGCAACTTAAGAAAGAAAAAGGATTTGAGCGTGATGAAGGATATGAAGTTGTGTTGCCTTCTGGAAAGATTTTAATACGAGGGACGGTTGATAATGATATCCAGGGAGGGTATTGGAGTGATCCTGGAATAGCTCCTTATGGCCCGGTTCAGTAAAAATGTATTATGTCATGATGCTCCGCAATGTCGGGGCCTTTTATTTTTTAAAATTAACATACTAATTTTTTATGAGGAGCATTGCGGATTTGCTCAAATGTGGTATTCTGCCCTCGGTTCTTTGGAAAGTGTAAGGAGAGAGGTAGTGTATGCCCATTACTCATGTCGTCGATACACATTTTGGCGATAGTGGAAAAGGGAAGGTTGTAGATATTCTCGCGCAAAATGCTGATGCGGTGATTCGGTATCATGGTGGCAACAATGCGGGACACAAAGTAAAGAATGAGTTGGGAGAGTTTCCGCTTCACCTTGTTCCCTGCGGCATTTTTAACTTAAACGCTTTTGTCTTTATAACGAACGGTGTTGTAGTTGATCTTGGGGTGCTTGCCGATGAGATCGATATGCTTCGGGGTGTCCTCCCTGATTTTTCCAATCGTCTTTTTGTTTCTCCTCGCGTACACATAATCATGCCATATCACAAGGTGTTAGATCGCCTGTACGAGGACGCAAAGGGGGATCGGAAGACGGGAACGACGGGGAGAGGCATTGGGCCATGTCACGCAGATAAGGTTTCTTATAATGGGATCCGTTTATGTGATTTGGAGGACGTAGATCGATTTGAGGAGCTTCTTAGTGTGCAACTTTCAATCAAGAACAAGATTATCGTTTCTCTCGGAGGAGTTGAGCTTGATTTTAGGGTAGTAAGGGACGAGATTCTGCGTCAATATGAAAGAATTCGTTTATATATCAAAGAGCCCTTTTCCTTAATCCATCGTCTACTTTTTAAATCATCTACCAAAGATATTATATTTGAGGGTGCTCACGGGATACTTCTTGATACCGATTGGGGAACGTATCCTTATGTGACCGCTTCTTCTATTGTATCCGGAGGTGTTAACGCAGGCGCTGGTATTCCCGTGCAACATATTACTAATGTGCTTGGTGTGGTAAAAGCATATACAACACGCGTAGGGGCGGGCCCATTCCCCACTGAACTAGATGACGAAATCGGTGAATTTCTAAGAAAGAGTGGTAACGAGTACGGTACGACAACAGGGCGACCGCGCAGGTGTGGATGGCTTGATCTCGAGGTCCTTCGTTTTAGTGTAAAACTAGGAGGAATCACCGAGCTTGCTGTGACAAAGCTCGACGTGCTTGATGGTGTCGATCCGATTAAGGTGTGCACGGGGTATGTGCTCGATGGCAACAATATTCGTTATGAGGATGTTTCAGCATCCGACTTGGCGAGGGTTGAGCCAGTGTATAAGGTATTTCCCGGATGGAAGAAGTCGACAAAAGGGGTTATAAATCTCAACGATCTTCCAATGGAGGCGCACAATTATCTCGCCTTTATTAAATATTGGGCGCATGCCCCCTTGCGGTTTATTTCGACCGGTCCTTCGAGAAATGAAACTATTGTTGTGCCAGAAGGATCGTTTTTGTCCAATTAAATTTTTCAGGAAAAAACAGCACCTCATCAGGGTGCTTTTAAATTGACCATAACATTATTTCGTGCTATAAGTTTTTGTTCTTTGACAACTAAAATGAGGGAGGTGGAAATATTGATCATTCTTATGACGGGAAATCTTAAGAAACTTGATGAATATCGTCGTTTTTTCGGGCGTCACTCACAAATGGTACGAGTGGAGGAGTTTACGGAGAATGTAGATGTGCTTTTCACCTGGTTAACGCAAAAGGCGGTGCGTGGCATTCTTGCCGATGAGAGTAATATCTACACTCCAGAAGGAGATCTCGTGCGTGCGACTTATGTTGGTCATGCAAAAAATATTTGTCGCCTTCATGCGTGGGTTATGCAGGATGGTGTTGTGATCCGAAGATCATATGTGCGCATGATTGATGGTGTTTTTGATGGCGCTCTTTTCCCAAATAATGATCCACAGGTTTTTGGGTGGGACGCGGCCTTTCGATCATTTGAGGCCGCATCACTTCATGATATGGCCGTGGTTGGGCTCAAAAACTCTGCACGAGAGCAGTGCCTCTCTGCGTTTGTAAGAGAATACCTGCGTTATTCAGAACCAAAAATGCCTACTTGGATTGATATCGAAGTTTCTTCCATCATTGATTGGAGTCTTGACGCAAATCTGATTTTCTCTAATCCACTCTATCGTGATCTTCCCTTTCCTCTACACAACGCACTTGCATATGTAGTTAATCGTGGACTGTTTTTTCGATCTTCGCATAGTCGGCGTGATGGGAATTATTGGCTTCCTGGTTTGAATGGTGGCGTTCCTTTTGTGCCCAAGGGTGATCCTGTTCATGAAAGTACATATCTTTTCCACGATCTTATGCATCAATTAATTCCTGACCTTGTATTTGATGGTGTGCAAAGCCCAATCCATCGAAGAGTATACATTATTTCTCGCATGATGAGCGAGGCAATAAGTCTTGTGTTGGCCGACATGCTTTTTGTGGATGTAATTAGACAACGCGAGAAGGGTTATGATGTCACGAAACGTCACATTTATCCTCTATATCAAACGATGAAAGAAAACATCGATTTGCGTTCACTTCTCAAGTGTATGGTGTATTTTACTGTACTTGGGGATACATCTGGGTTTCCGATACACACCGACGAGTGGAGAAGGTTTGAGGATAAATATACGAAGTTTTTTGTAGGCGATTTTCAATGGACACGCATGAATTGGGACAACCTTATAGGTCGTTCAGATGCTATGAGGCGGTGGATACAGCTAGTAACTCCAAGGGCACTGAAGGATCAAGGTGTGTGGCTAGTATCCGACGTGGTTGATATTGTTGGTTCTCGCGAGACGTCACTTTATGAGTTGGTCGATATCTTGTTTGAGTTGCTCTATGCTTGTAGAATTGCTCCTGCATTTAATACGCAAGAATCGATTGATGTAGAACAGTCTTGTTCATCTGGGTTTCGGCGATGGCTTACGGGTCAGTGTGCACTTTTTGCTCGCTATGCACCTCTCGTCGGGGTTCCAGATATCGCATACAGATATGCATCTCGCATCTTGGATTCGCGTCCATTTTCCCGTTCTGAAATTATGGATACGCATGGTCAATTCAAACAGCATGTTGAAGAAATGGCCCGTACGGGTGTCATTTCTGATGATGACGCATTTGTCTTTGGTAACGTATTTCCTCTTTTTGATCCTTTTTTCCTGAGGGACTATGACCGGTCTGATCAGGAATTTAGTTCTGTCGCAGAAGCAAGCCGAAAAGCACTTCTGTGAGAGAAAAATTCTGGGAAAGGAGCTGCACACTATGTTCCTGCCACTTCTTAACTGTTTTCAGAAACTAGAGGGAGTTCCCCCAAACGAGCGCTTGGAGAAGTTGCTTCGGGATGTGGGATGTGAATTTTATGGAGATGGGTTGATAAAAAAACCAGTAGTAGCAATTGTTGGGGTGGGGGGTATTTTGGTGAATGGTGTGAATCCGCTTCGCATAGGAGGGGTTGAGTGTGATATGCACTGGATACGTGAACGGTTTGATGAAGCGAGAGCGCTCGGTGGGTATATGTCTTACCTTAATCCTGGTGATAAGGACATAGACGAGATGGTGCATATTCAATCGCGATATGGTCATTTTTCTTCTGCTCATCTCTGCCCGTTGGTAGTAGGGTTGTTTGGGATCTCGATTGGAGTTGAACACGAGTTTGATTGTCAGCGAGATTTGGTATATCTTGCTCGCCTTACCGTGTCTCGTACCTCAGCGCAAAATATTCCGCCCTTTGTTGTGGGAGATATAACCCAGCTTGATTCATATCGGGTATTACGAGATCATGTTGCAAAGATTCGTTCTTCCTTTTCTATACCTGATCGTAATGCGTTGGAAGTTGCAAATGGCATATGGCCAAAATGTTCTGCAACAGTTGTTCTCCTTTCAGGGAGTCTCAGAAATTTTCAGAAACTTATATCCCAAAAGTCCGATTTAGGAAAAGAGTTGGAGTATCGCATGCTTCTTGGGAAACTTGAAGAGGTGCTCTATCCGCTTGCTCCTGATATGTTCAACCCGAGTGTAAGTGGGGCCTGTGTGGTTCTCGAGCGTCGTCACGACGGAATGATTCTCATGATTGACCGAAGAGACGGCACCGGATTTGGTCTTCCTGGTGGAAAGGTTGAGGTGAGTGAGGAACCTATTGATGCCGCCATGCGTGAATTGCAAGAAGAAACTGGTGTTTTGGTAAAGAAAGATTGCATGAGACTGATATATGATGGAGTGACTGACAATGGAAAAAGGGCGCAGACTTTTCATGTGTGGTGCGATGACGTCGGGATTGTTTCTTCTTTGGAAGGGGAGATACGGTGGGGATCAAAGGGTCTTTTGCTTGGAGAAAGGGGTGCATATCCTCGGTATAATAAGGAAGTGATAGATCGATGTCCCACACTCTAGGGAAAGTGGAAGAGAAAACTCGTCAGTACCAGCAGTATTATCTTGTTCAACTCGATGAGTATCGGGCGCTATTACGCACACTCGATCTACGGGATTATGACGTGGTAGAGATTGGGGTTGGCGATGGTGCGCTTACGCGTCTTGTTTTGGAGCGATCTCCGAGACGTATTGTTGGATATGAAATTGATCCTCCCACAAATACCGTTTCTGATCCGAGGCTAGATTTTCGTAGAGGGGATATTACACAAGAGGATCTTTCAATTTTTCAGCATTCTGGTGTTGCGCTTATTTCAAACCCACCTTATGTGCTGTTGCCGTTTATTCGTCGCATTGTAGATAGCTATAAGTTAGAACGAGTAGTCCTTATGGTTCCGGAGCGGGCACTTTCGATGTTCCCAGAATTTGAAATTTGTTTTTCCGTAGATGGTTCCGCATTTATGCCTTCTCCACCAATATCAACACGTCACTATGTTATCAAAAAGTGGCCTTCCTTATAGATTAATCAGATATAAGTCTCACTTTGTGGGGCTTTTTTGTTGCTGATTTTTACGGTTTAGGCAATAATGGACGTAAGTTATTATGACAAAGAAAGGTGTTTCAATAGAAAAAATTTTAGAACGGATCTCTGCTGTTCCCGAAGTGACAGATACTGCCAAAAAACTTACAGGGGCGGGGTTTAAGGCATATCTTGTGGGAGGATGTTTGAGGGATGTGTTATTGGGCCGTGAGCCATATGATTGGGATATTGCGACGGATGCAACGCCCCAAGAGATTCAAAGAATATTTCCTGATAGTGTGTATGAAAACGCCTTTGGAACCGTGGGTATAAAAACCAATTCGGAAAATCCGCGGCTTAAAATTATTGAGATTACTACTTTTCGTCTTGAGGGGGAGTATACTGACCTGCGCCACCCCGATGAAGTAAAATTTGCAAAAACAATTGAGGAGGATCTTGCGCGGAGAGATTTTACGGTAAACGCGATTGCGTTGGAGGTGCAAAATGTAAGTCTCAAAAATCAAGATGGCAATTCAAAATTAAAAAATTTTATTGATCCCTACGGTGGTTATGATGATTTGCAAAATAAGGTAATACGGGCGGTGGGAGATCCAGACGAGCGATTTAAAGAGGACGCATTGCGTTTGATGCGGGCAGTAAGATTTGGTGCACAATTGGGGTTCATGATTGAGCAAGAAACGTATGAAGGTATCCATCGTAATGCGGGACTCGTAGAGTTCATTGCAAAAGAACGTGTTCGTGATGAGTTTTTGAAGCTTATTATGACCGATTACGCAAATGAGGGAGTTGAAGTATTGCGACGCACTGGTCTTTTAAGGCGTATTATTCCAGAGCTTGAGGAGGGTGTTGGGGTTGGACAGAATAAGCACCATATTTATACCGTGTTTGAACACAATCTCTTGGCTCTTAAGTATGCTGTTGAAAAAAATTTTCCTATTCACGTACGTCTTGCATCTCTTTTTCATGATGTGGGAAAGCCTCGGAGTAAGCATGGGGAAGGTCCCGATTGTACATTTTATGGGCACCAAGTAGTGGGCGAAAGAATGGTGATCAAGATATTAGATCGATTGCACGTATCCAAAGACCTTGTTGAGCGGGTTGCTCTTCTTGTGCGTGAGCATATGTTTGTCTACGATCCGGAAACGGTTACGCTTAAGGGGGTTCGGAGATTGTTGCAGCGAGTCGGTACGGAGAACATAGATGACCTTTTTGATTTGCGTGAGGCAGATCGTATTGGTTCAGGTGTTCCTAAGGCACAGCCATATCGTTTGCGTTATTTAAAAGCAATGGTTGATAAGGTAAAGACCGATCCAGTAAGCGCAAAGATGCTTAAGGTAAATGGCGAAGATGTGATGCTGGAGCTTACGATCCCCCCAGGACCTAGGGTGGGAGCAATTCTTGCTATCTTGTTAGAGGATGTGTTAGATAATCCCAATTTAAATACTAAAGAGTTGCTTACAAAAAGAGTGAAAGAATTGGGTGAGTTACCAGAAAAGGACTTGTTACTATTTGCCGAAAAGGCGAGAAGTTCTGCTTCTCAGGCACAGGAGCGGATCGATGGAGAAATTCTCAAGAAACATTTTGTAAACAAGAAATAAAATTTCGGGCCATAGTATATAGGTATCATACACGCTTTGGGGTGAAACTTTTTGGTCGGGGCATCGTATAGTGGTAGTATACACGCTTCGGGTGCGTGTGGTCCCAGTTCGATTCTGGGTGCCCCGACCAAAGAGTTGAGCCAGGATACTTAAAGGTATTCCGAGGAAACTTTTCGTCAAAAAATTTGTGAGAACTGGGTTCAATTCCCAGTGCTCCGACCGGCTCTTGCTTCAAGCTGTCTCTTTCTTGTGGTTGGGTTTATAATTAAAGCATGAACCGTGCGCAAACATTTTTATTGGTAGGTATACTAGTAATCGCATTAGGGATGGGTTTTTCAGTACATGCATATGATTTTGTTGCGGGTGGTTTTGAACGTAGTGGCGATGGCATAAAACGTTCCTTTCGTTTTAGTTTTCCTAAGTCCATTGGGCTTGGGTTTGGGTATTGTAACCCGCTTTCATGTGGTAGTTCAGATAATCCTCTTTTTGACTGTTTTGTTGGTCGTTATAATCCTCAATTTGCTGACGAATCGGTCGAGACATTTGTTGCGACACCACCGCCTGGAGGTAAGCCGGAGCGCATTTTTCTCAAGGCAGGATCTGAGCCGGGAGTTTATATTGAATTTGGGTATTATGACGAACGGAGAAGGGGTGAGTGGAATTCAAACATTCTCGCAGAAGAACCGAAATTTCAAAATGATAAAAGTGTATTGTTAAAGTTTAGGATTAAGGGTGGACCTTTCGAGGCGCTGCGTCGATGTGCAGCTGATAAATCTGGGAGAGCAATACAAGGCTTATCGGAGGAAGAACGTGATCGTTTTGTAAAAACATATGGGAATGAGTACAAAAATCCGCTTCCTATAAAAGAGGTGACCATCGAGTGGGGGGTGGCTGATCAAACGGTTTTGACTTCACAGACAATTCAACAATCGGTTCAGATTGACGGGAATGTTCGTGATGTAGCAAGTGTGCCACTTTCCGTTCCTCCTATGGCGATCAAAAAGGTAGTGACGTATCGTGCTGATAAGGGGGTGTGGAAGGAGGTTAAGGTAACTGATGCAACATTTAGCACAAGGGGGGCCCTTCCCACTGTTCTTGCTTCTCTTCTTTCGAGTTATGGGGTTTCGACTGATCCTGGTGTTGTTGCAAAAGAGTTAACTTCAAAAGGAGTTCAGTGGGAACAGGGTGCAGACTGGAACCAAATTGCTGATTATTTAAGGAATCACTATAAGTTTCAGGCAGATGAGGGTACGGTGTTCGATGCTGTTCGTGTGCTCCAAAACAATGGTGTGGTTCTGGTTGCATACACAAACGTTCCAAAGGAAAAAGGGAAGACGTCCTCAGAGACGGCTTTGTTGATTACAAAATATGATACAAAGAAAGATGTATTTGATGTGGTAGATCCATTTTACGGTAAGCGTACATTATCGTGGGAGGTACTTATGAAAGGTCAACCCTGGTTCCTTAACCTCCAAAAGAGATAAAAGCCATGCTGGCATTTTACCTACAATTGGTGCGATCTTTCTCTCTACGTATGTGGTTGGTGATTGGGGTGATGCTCGTTCTCGTTTTTGTAGTTTTGGTATGGATTTTTTCTCCCTCTTCTCGATTGTCTGCGCCCGACGGATCTGTTGCGTTTAAGGATCGTGTTTTTACCGAAGTGGCGGGATTAAATCAGGTCTTTGCGGTGAATGGGTCATGTATGCGTTGGTATGCGGTTGAGCTTATCGGTAGAGCGGGAGGTCAGCAGCAATATGGTCTTACTTTTGTACTACACGGAAACCCTTCTGACACTACACAACTTTTTAAACTATTAAATGATGCCTCCTGCCAATCAGAACAGAAGGCTGTGTTTGAAGAGTTTTCAAAGAGGCCCCAATTTGCTCACACTCAGCTTTTTGTATCCTACAAGACGAAGTCTGGACAACGGTTTGTGCTTTAGACCCCGATTAATGAGTTAACGAATTATTGCCCGTGTTTCTAACGGGGTTGACATATCCTGAGGAACACATATAATCCTTATTAGTCTCTTATGAGGCTTTTTATTTGACTATGACAGTCTCCTTGAAAATTAGATGATCTATCAGTTATTTTTCTTATCACCCTGTATATATAGAGGTAGAGAGCGCCAGTTCTCTACCACTTTCTTTTAGAGAGTTTGATCCTGGCTCAGGATGAACGCTGGCGGCGTGGAT
>CAYLXU010000022.1:0-12595 GCA_964388055.1 uncultured Candidatus Saccharibacteria bacterium
CAGTTATTGGGGGTTCGAATCCCTCCGAGAGCACAATGAGTGAAACAAATTGTGCTCGAAAAAAGCAAATTTATTTGCTTTCGTAGAGGATTCGAAAGCCGGAGCATATACACATCAGTGCATGCGAGGCGGGGCCGCGACCTTTTGCAAAGCAAAAGAGTTGTAACCGCAGCCCTCCGAGAGCACCACAAAAATTCAAAATTAGGATGTGAAAAATTGCTTATGAAGATTTTTCACATTTACGAAATTTTGATTTTTAAATTTTGATTTTATGTCATTAGATACTCCACTCTCCTCCATTCCCCGCATCGGTCCAAAATTTTCAAAAAAACTCGAAAAACTTGGCCTCAAGACAGCCGGAGATCTTTTGTTTTTTTTCCCAACCCGCTACGAAGATCTGTCTCAAATTACAAAAATCGACGCAGCAATCCCGGGAAATCATGCCGTGATACAAGGCACCATCATTCGTGCGAATACTCATCGCTCATTTAGAAAACGCATGGCGATTACTGAAGTTGTAATCGAAGATGAAACTGGAGCAATCAAGGCAATCTGGTTCAACCAACCGTATATCGGAAAGGCGCTGGGGGAAAACATGATGGTCAACCTTGCCGGAAAAATTACCGAAGACCAGCATGGTGTCTACATTTCAAATCCGCTTTATGAAATCATAGGGGCCCCAATGCGCACAACAAAACATACGGGCCGCATTATTCCCATCTACCGAGAAACGAAGGGAATCACCTCAAAAGCGATACGCTATTTTCTTAGCGCAATCCTCGATATCACGAAAGAGACACCTGAATATATTCCAGAAGACATCCTCACCAGAAACAACATCCCAACCCTAAAAGACGCACTTCATGCAATCCACTATCCAAACACACTTGAGGACGCAGCAAGAGCAAAACAACGTTTTTCGTTTGAACAACTTTTTCTTTTATCGCTTGCACGAAAAATAAAAAAACAAGAGGAGTCGCAAAATGCAACAACGCTCCCCATTCATCTTGAACAAATAAAAACTTTTATTGACTCGCTTCCGTTTATGCTTACCCAAGCACAAAAAAAGGCCACATGGACCATTCTTAAGAACACTGCGGAATCAAAACCCATGCAACGCCTTCTAAATGGTGATGTGGGATCTGGAAAGACAGTTGTTGCTGTTATAGCCGCGCTTAACTCATTTTTTAATAAACGCCAAGTTGTTGTCATGGCGCCTACAGAAATCCTCGCCCGACAACACTTCGAAACATTTTCCTCTCTTTTACGAGAATACCCGATCGCAATCGGATTGCTTGCGGGAAAAAAATATCACTATGCATATGAAGGCCTTTCCTCTGCAACAAAAAAAGACTCACTGCTCAAAAACATCAAAGGAGGAAAAGTGCACATCGTAATAGGAACCCATGCACTCATACAAAAAGGCGTCTCCTTTTCAAATCCCGCACTGATCATTATTGATGAACAACATCGATTTGGAGTTGCCCAACGCACACACCTTATAACCCAACACAACAGCCACAGCATTGTTCCCCACACGCTTAGCATGACCGCAACTCCCATCCCAAGAACGCTTGCGCTTACCATCTTTGGTGATATGGACATCTCGGTCCTCGACGAAATGCCAAAAGGGAGAAAAAAAATTATTACAAAGATTGTATCCCCTTCTGACAGAACAAAGGCATATGAATTTATCCGCAATCAGGTAAAAAGGGGGTTTCAGGTCTTCGTTATTTGTCCAAGAATAGAAATAGAAAATTCTCCACAAAAATCCTTGGAAAAACCTAAGTCTTATTTAAACCACCCACATCGGTCAATTAATCATCAGTCCGCATGGATTGAAGTAAAAAACGTAAAAGAAGAGTACGAGAGGCTACAAACACACGTCTTTCCGGATCTGCGCATAGGCATGCTGCATGGAAAGATGAAATCAGACGAAAAAGAAGCCACGATGAGGGCATTTTCAGAGAAGAAGATAGATATACTCGTTTCGACCTCTGTCGTCGAAGTAGGAGTCGACATACCAAATGCCACCGCAATGCTTATCGAAGGGGCGGAACGGTTCGGACTTTCTCAACTTCACCAATTTAGAGGACGTATAGGAAGAAACGAGCACCAATCTTACTGTTTGCTTTTTACCACTTCGACAACGAATATTGAGACACAACGTCTTAAGGCAATGACCGCAACTCATAGCGGTTTTGAGCTTGCAGAGATGGATATGAGGCTCCGAGGTCCAGGAGAGTTCTTGGGGGAAGAACAGAGCGGATGGTCCGATATGGTGATGTCTGCATTCAGACACCCACAACTCCTCTCGATTGCACAAGAAGAAGCCGCCTTGTTCCTAAACAAAAAAAACAACCCACCCACCTCGCTTCTCCAAGAAAAACTTGCCGCATTTAAATCCAAACTCAGACTTGTATAAAAAATCCCCACTGGTTAGTGAGAATTTTCTTGTTTTTTTGCTTCAACACGATATTGATTTGTTGGCACAGTGTTAGTATTCATACGAATATCATCTAAAAAATCTTCACCCATACCCCAATCTTCGCTTTCCTGTTTTGCAGGCGCCCCAAGCATGCTAATAATTACCACAAGGACCAAAAGAACGAGACTCACAACCCCCAAAGCAGTAGCAACAAATTCTATAAACCTAAAAATATCGTTGAAAAAAGCACCAATCGGATCCATAAAATCCGCCCCTCGTTTTAATGAACTAAAATAGATCTAACACATAAAACCGCCCATAACAAGCGGTTTTATATTAAAGTTTAAGGAAAAACTCCACGATGGTATTACGTAACCGCTCCTCACATCTCTCTCGTTCAGCCCATCCAGACTTTTCATAGTATTCATCATAAAGCTTCTTAAAGACATCTCTCGTACGGACATTTCCTAATTGAAATTCAACATATCCATCTTCACTATCACTCTCCACAGAAATGAAATCCCAACGCTGCCGAGACCACGACTTTATAGTAATATTTTCAACATGAACAACGAATTCGCCGTATTTATTAATACTAATCTCTGGATTCACACGACTCTTTCGCATAAGCGCCACAAAAAGCGCATCTTCAAATACCGCATAAAGCCTATTTAGAGTGGCACCATCTTTGAGAGGGTCTTCTGGAAAAACTTTT
Source organism: uncultured Candidatus Saccharibacteria bacterium (assembly GCA_964388055.1). Lineage (GTDB taxonomy): Bacteria > Patescibacteriota > Minisyncoccia > UBA6257 > JACRHW01 > CAYLXU01. Next base: position 3,144 of record CAYLXU010000022.1, read on the forward strand.
TTAACAAAGTCATGGCAAATAAAGAGCCCTTTTTCCCATCTTTCGAATTCCTCTAACGATTTTTCTCTTACCTGTTCCCATAAACCCACTAAATCGATCTCTTCTGAGGCTATTGGGAACCCCACCAGAAAATATTCATTAGCCCCACGCAACTCTATAGAAAAAATTGTTCTACCTCTATCAGCAAACGGTTTAAGCGAAAACACCAGTCGTGCATTGTCGGAATCGACAAAACTCCACAATTCTTTTTCCCAATAAATTTTTTGTTTTCCGTGCAAGTATGATACTGCTAACAAAACATCCTTTCTCAACGCATACACGTCCCGTTGCTCATCGATAGAAAAACGAGTTGAATCGCCCTGAGAATTAAGATGTTCATTTACAAGATTGAGAATGCGGCGCAAATTATAGAACTCTCTGCGCATAATTTCTTCACCCCACCTGCCATATACCGCTTCGCGAAGAAGTACCGACTCTTCAACATCAAAAGACAGGTAACCCAGAGTATCGGAAATGAGATCTTCCTCGCCCAAGACAATCTGCGCTGTGCCGCCCTGAGTTGTATTCACGACAATCGACATGCCTTTATAACACGTCTTTGCCTCTACAGCATCAAGATAGGGATTAAAGTAATAAAGTTTTGCTTCCCACTTCACGTTGGGATCTTTCAATAGTTTCACAACCTTCTTTACAACAAGCTGGGTACGACCCTCTTCTGCCATCGCACTCTTCACTGGTACACAAAAAAGTAACATAAAAATACTAAGGAACAAGACAAACCTTTGCATTGAAGCCACTTCCTCCTCTTTGAAATTGTCAAAAATCCTTTAACAATAAAACAAAAAATGGGTTATACGTCAACAAAAAACTGGCGCATGCCAGTTCCTTTTTTATGAATTCTTATTTTGAAATATAATATTCGGCTGAGACATAAGAAGATCGGCAACCGTAAACGAACCTTCTTGATACAGCACTCGATTCACCTCATTAAGACCAAGGCGTGGGGAGAGAATTACCTCCGATTCGGTCACACCATTCTCTTCCAGGAACCTTGGCACGTTTGCAGCAATCACCCTAAGCTCCCCCACCAGTGCACGAAGCATGTTTTCAGCTGCCACCATCACAAGATGTTCCTCTCCACTCATGTCCGGAGCATTACTAATCACCTTCTCATCAAGAAGATGTTGCATAACAGCAATTTTTGAATCAAGAACGGACTGCAACCCAACAGGGGATGCGAGAAGCTCCTCAGAAAAAGAAACACCCTTAAAATGTGGCTCGAGATAGCTGATCTGATCCTGCGGAATATCTGCCGCTTCCAGATCTTCCTTCAAAAGTCCCCAGACGATATCGGTATCTACTGTTTTCAAGGTCCTACCTCCTACTTTTTGCTATGTGCTCACACACGCCGAAATACCATACCACACCACCACAAAAAAACAACTACTATTTTCTCGTTTTCGGCGTTACCCAAAAACCCATATATTTTCCAAGCATGAGTCGAGTCTGCGCCTCGAGCGCAGGAACGCAACCAAGAAAAACTGCAGTAAATGGGGTAAGTAACCATTGGAGCGCCATCCATATATATTTCATTCGTCCATACTGTACAGGCTTCGGAGGCAACAACCAAATGCTAAATACCGCGGATGTAACAAGCCCAAACATCGCAATAACCATAATATTTCTTGTAAGATACGGAAGATTGTACGAAAGCAGTGTCACCTGAAAACTTTTTGGCCCCACAAGTACAGGAAGCCAGCCAAGTAAAAAAATAAAAATACTATTTGTTGCCCACGACCAAAATCCGTCGAGCAACTGTACTATATGAGGAAGTTTGATCCCCCATGAAATTTTTTTATTTTTGAGCGCATTAAATACAAAATACGGAAAATTCTCTACCCCATATCCCCATCGCCGCGTTTGTTTGTATTGATTTTTGAGCGTCCCCAAAAATGTGTGGGCCACATTTGCGTCCATCGTAACAGGATAATAAAGAGGAACCACCTTCCAATCCCCATCAAAGTGGAGGAAGCATTGATAAAAAATACGCGAATCCTCAGAAACAACATTCTTCTGCCAATAGCCAATCTCTACAAGTGGCTTAAACGCCATTGAGTGCGAAGAAAACGTAATAAGCCGCTCAGCGCGTGCCTGTTGCATCATCTGCCAAAACGTAGAACCAAAACTCAACACGCGCGCAAACGCAGGCGCCTCCCAAATGTTGTTCGTATAAAGAGGGATAGGTTGAAAACTCGAACGAAGTGGCTTCTCCGTTGTAAGGTAATGGTAGGTAAGGCAGTGGAAGTATCCTGACATGACACTTGTATCAACATCGAACACAGAAACAATGATATTTTCATAAGGGATAGAAAGCTGGTCTATTATTTTTTCTTTTACTTCACGCGCAGCCCATGCCTCATTCGACCCCTTTCCCGCCATTTCCCCTGGAAGTCCTGAGGGGTGTGTGGTAACCAGGAGATGAGAAAAAACATCTCCAAACACTTCTTGTATCTTTCGTCCAACCTCTTGCGCATCCATCCCACCACGCTCTTCAAGCGCAAGTACTACAACCATCTTGTCCCGTGGATATCCTGTTCTAAGAAGAGACTCGAAACCCTCCTTTACTACCTCAAACGGTTCATTGTACATAGGAAGGATAATGAGCTGCCAGACATCATCCCAACGCACAAGCGGTAAAGAATATGTCTCTGGAGAGAGTTCGTCCAATTTTTTCTTCCAATCAATCTTTATATGTTCAAGCGTCTTCCGGAACCCAAACCGCAAGTGCATAGAAAGATATACGGTTTTTAAAAACCAATACACATCGAAGAAAATAATAAAGACCGCAACAAAAAGCGGCCACACCCAACTTAACCCAATGAGCACAAAAAGCGTACACCAACTAAAAGCTCCAGGAAAAATCTCAAGAAATCTATACCAAAAACGATCCCACGTCTTCGGATCAAGCTCGGTTGCTCTCCCTACTTTAAGATACGGAATGCTTTCCATATGATATTCACTATATCTTAGATAAAATCAAAAAGGAAGGTGACGCCTTCCTTATATACATTACTCAGAACTCTGACCAGATGTTTGTTGTTTCTGCCTATTCTTTATCTCTTTAATTTCATTTCGTGCATACTCCTTAAGAACAGGCCACGGAGCCATTGCCTCGCCACTTACCACCCGAGAAAAATCTTTGTTGCGCACCGCATCGCGAGAAAGCTGAATAAACTGAACAAAAATATCGTCTCCAAACAACTCCGCGCATTCATTACCAAACTTCAACACAAGATCCCACACACTCACGCCTTTTCTTCTTTTGTTCGCCTTTTTCAAAACAAACTCCTGGAATTTAGGCACTGGCGCACCAAGAGATTCCACTTCCATCACATTATCCTTATTTTTCTTTTCATTATTGCTGGAAGCAGTTTCATCTTCAACGGATGGACCATCACCCTTACATGCGAGACATTCTTCATCACATTCTGAACTATTCGTAGGCCCGCTAAAAAACTCGGAAACAAGAGAGATAGAGCCATCGTAAGAAACTACCACAACCTCATCTCCCATACGGTCTGGAGCAATACGCACGACAACAATCGCTCCATTAAGTTCTTCTAACGCCGGACGCCTGAGCCGTGTCGCAAGAACTTCAGAAATCTCTTTAGCGACAAAAAGTGCATCTACATTGTCGTAAGAGACATCGAGAACTCTCCCCTTTGCGAGAGCCGAGGCAATCTCCTGTAAACGATACCCTTCAGACCCAAAACTTACTGTAAGAATTCTATCCAAAGCCTTTTTCATCCTTCTACGATAGTCCGAAGAACATGCGAGCATAAGAATAAACTCGTTTGAACAAAGTACGACCGCCGGATAACTTTCCGCAACGTCTTTGGCAACACGTTCCTGCTTCTTAAGCCTTGTATCCCGAACCTTCTTATTCATCAGACGCCACCTCCTCCACGCCAAAGGGGGTAATAATAGAGGCGCGACAACGCCCACCAGAACGATGATCAAAACTGAACGCGGCATTAAAAAGCTGTGAAACTATTTCCACCACTTCCTGTTGGGAGTACTCCTTCCCTGCTTTCTCACCCAAGAGAGCCTGTATGGGTGGATACCCACTCCCTGTGCCACCAAAATCTTCTTTATCGATTGCAAATCCATCACCACCAATATCAAAAATACGGCACCTTCCCTCACTCTCCTCATATCCGGCAAGAATAAACCCGATAGGAAAATTATAGAACGCAAGTTCGCGAACCATATTCTCAAGCATTCTCGCCTTACCGCGAAGTGTAAGTTCCTGGTCCGGTCTATCGACAAGATCATCATGGTGTTGAACTTGTAGTTTAAACAGCTTTGCGAGCTCATGAATAATGAAACAAATTCCAGCGGTACCCAGGGCCGTCTTCGAATCGATTGGATAAATCTTCTTTCCTTTATCGCTTGCGATATAAGAATCAGTAGTCCTTCCATCCCCCGCAATTACGACGGCAGGAACGCCCGCAACCTCTCCACCAGCCGCAACAATTTGTTCCTGAACCTCAGGAGGAAGCGTAAGAGTAAAACGCATCGCAAAAATAGTAGTACCCTTATGTGCATCTTGAAGCATTTCCCTAAGATTCTCTCGGGACATTTGACCCGCAATCCTCGTCAACTTTCTCAAACGTTTTTGAAGAACATTTTGACCTCCAAACATAAACAACCCACCACCCTTCTTTTAGCATGTTAACGAACTACCCCCACTCTACTACGTGGGGGTAAAAATCGCAATATTTTGATGAATCAACTTCTAGAGTCCCAACAAAATACGATCAACGCTCAACATCCCGGAACCCGTAGTTAGGAGCACAAGGCATGCTGCAAAGAGCAACAGATCCAGCTCATACCCGTTTACAAACCCCATACCCCTTTTCACCTTAATTGTGGCAACGAGCATCTCGATCGCAAAAAGAGTGGCAAACACCTGGGCGAATAATCCAAATATCATGGCAAACCCTCCCACCACCTCTAACAAAGCAATAAGAGTCCCCCACAACACACCAGGACGAAATCCCATCATTTCAAAATTATCTCCCGTCTTTTTTATATCATTAATCTTTGGCGCCCCATGAAGTAAAAACACAAGCCCCACCAAAATGCGTAACGAAAACAGCGCATAAGGTTGAAATAGGGCAGGTATAGTAAGAAAATCCTTAAGTAATACTATATATGACATGAATATGGTATAGAATTAATGGATAATACATCTAGTATACAATGATTCATCTCGTACCAACAACGATATTCGAAGACAAAGAAATACTGATCCTCAACAAACCCTTTGGTCTCCTTGTACATGGAACAAAGCACTCAAATGAATCAACACTTGTAGACTGGCTCCTTCAAACGCATCCGGAAACACATGGTATAGGAGAAGATCCAGAACGTCCCGGAATTGTTCATCGACTCGATAAGGACACCGGAGGTATTATGGTAGTCGCAAAAACACAATCCTCTTACGAGAGACTTAAACACCTCTTCTCCTCGAGAAAGATGGAAAAAAAATACATCGCACTTGTATGGGGAATTATAAAACATGATACAGGAATTATAGACAAACCCATTGGCTTTAAGCGTGGTGAGGCAAAAAGAACTACACATACCACCAAAAAAACAAGAGAAGCGCTAACTGAATACCGTGTGCGAACACGATACAAACACGCCTCCATGACACTCGTTGAACTTGTTCCCAAGACAGGGAGAACACACCAACTACGCGTCCACATGGCATCAATTGGACACCCTATTGTAGGGGATAAACTCTACGGAAGAAAAAATTTTACTCTCCCCTTCGAACTTCCCCACCAATTTCTCTTTGCCTACTCCCTAGAAATCCCAACAAATCTGGGCACGCTCCACTTTGAGGCTGAATTGCCCAAAAAACTTACAAGGATAGTGGAAAACTTGACGAACTCAGAAAAAAATTGACTTATTAAAAAATGGTGGTAATCTGAAGGTAGACATTTCCCACAGAAAGGAGGGAGCTATATGAAAAACTGGACGCTCAGTATTCTTCTGGTAGTCACGATGTGCGCCGTGCTTTGGCGGATGGGTCTTCTCGGTCAAGCGCTTGCAGTCGTAATGACTGTGATACTGCATCCCTGGATACTCGCACCTATCGTGGTGGTTGCGATTGTAATTGTCCTCCTCATGGGACTTTTCTCAAAAAATAGGCAAGAATAAAGGTGGCGTCCGCATTACGGACGCTTTTTCTAAAAACTTGCTAAATTTTAAAAATTGTTTTACCATAAGCAATACGCGCCACGAAAACAAATGGCAAATTTACATATGAACAAATTAGAACTCTTCAATCAGTCACAACCCAAAAGTGATCTTCCGGAACTCAAACCCGGTATGAAAGTGAAAGTCACTGAAAAAATCAAAGAAGGTGACAAGGAGCGTCTTCAGGTATTTACCGGAATTATCATCGCAGTTAAACACGGAAGAACCCTTGGGGCAGGCTTTACTGTACGGGCCGTACTTGATGGTGTGGGAGTAGAAAAGGTCTACCCTTTCAACTGCCCATCCGTTGCAAAGGTTGAGGTGGTAAGCACCTCAAAAGTACGCAGGGCGAAACTTTACTTCCTCCGCAAACTTTCAAAAAGAAAAACTAGAGAGAAAATCGGCGCAACTGCGTAAATACACAAAAGCCCCGTCCGGGGCTTTTGTGTTGAAAAGAAAAACAATTTGTACTAAGATAGGAACACAAAAAGCCCAGGTGGCGAAACTGGCAGACGCACTACCTTGAGGTGGTAGCGCCCGCAAGGGCTTGGAGGTTCGAATCCTCTCCTGGGCACCAGAACAAAAACTTCCCTTTCACGGGAAGTTTTTGTGTATGGTATTGCCAAAAGAAAAAAATACTGTAATATAGTGACCAGCTCATCGAAAGGAGAAAATATATGGCTACCACACTTCCAGAAACGAACCCTGCAGTAAAAGACTGCTACGAAGGGCTCGATGGCCCATTCTCTATTTCAGGCCTCGAGGACTATACCGATGGAATGTATCTCGGAGACCCAAAAACACCATATGAAGTGGCACAACGCAACCAACTTAATTATCTTCTTGATGAAATTGGATGTGTTGCGGGTTCAAGAATTCTCGATATTGGATGTGGCGCAGGAACCCTGCTTGAAGAGGCACAAAAACGTGGCGCTTTGGGGGTAGGAATCACGCTCTCTCCTGCACAAGCAAAGCGATGCAAAGAAAAAGGGCTGGATGTACGTGTACTTAACTATCGACACATGGGACCAGAATGGAATGGCCAATTTGATGGAATTGTCGCGAATGGGTCAGCAGAACATTTTGTAAGTGCGATAGACGCAATTAACGGGAAACAGGATGCAATCTACCGAGAACTATTTGAAATTTGCCACCGCTTACTAAATCCATCTTCTCCTCGACGGTTTGCAACAACGGTCATCCATTTCCGAAAGACACCACTAGACCCAAAAGCACTTCTAAAAAACGCTTGGTTGCATCCGTGGGGTTCTCCGGAATTCCACTGCACGCTTCTTCTACAAGATTTCGCATACTACCCAAAAGTTGGACAACTGCAGAAAAATGCAAAAGGGCTCTTTATTCCAGAAAAAACGCTGGACGGAACGGAAGATTACCGTCTCACGTCGGAAGAATGGCTTAAGAGATGGCGAACAACGTTTTTCTCCTCTCCACGCATGTGGAACTCCATCATCCGTTCTCTCCTCAAAACACCTCTTCTCTCTACAAAAGGACTGATAAGTCTCCTCGTAACAGAATCGTGGAACTGGCAATTTAGAGGCCAAAATGGAAATCCTCCACCCATGCAACTCCTCCGACACACCTGGCAAGCTCTATAGCACGGGTGGCATATCAACAAGACACATTCGGACACCCATTGACCACAAAAACATGCCATGCTGGCATTTCAAAACTCTGGAAAGGTCATTTGCCATATTAACTCTGCCACGAACACGAGAATCCCTGCAACAAAAAAGAAAGGAGGTGAAACAAATTGATTGACAGGCGCGAACTCCGTAAGTTGCGCCGCTCCCTTGGGAGCAGATCCAAACGTAAGAGCGGAACAAAAACGAAGGCCATCCCCGGTCAGAAAGAGGGTGGTAGCGGCAAAAAAGGGCACTCGTCCCGAAAACAGAAGTTCCGGAACCAGAGGGCCCTCACTCCACTACCCCGCACCTGCCTTGCGACCTTGAAAACGAAGATGAAATCCTAGCCAACACAAACCCCGCAAAGCGGGGTATTTTATTTCCTAGATAACGATATACATTGAAAAGAGTAAAAAAATGTCCTACGATAAGTGCATACTTGCCGCCGTGGTGGAATTGGTAGACACGACAGACTTAAGATCTGTTGCCCATTAGGGCGTGTCGGTTCGAGTCCGACCGGCGGTACTATCTTTAAAATTTTACAATTTGAGGGCTAATCGAATACGTGCCCATGGAAAAAGCTCCACAGAAACAATACTCAAAAGAAAAAAAAGAAACGAAAGAGCACGCTCTTTCTACAAGCCCAGTTACATCACAAGAACTCCTCCTTGGTTCCATGAACCAAGTATTTTTAATTACTCTCGAAAACGGAGATCGAGCCATATTCAAACCAAAAATTGGAGAACTAAAAACACTCTTAGGAAAAAGTCCGAGAGAGCACGTTGAAGGTGGGACATACTACAAGCGTGGACGTGCAGCATATATTTTAAATGAAGAACTTCACTTTGATTTCGTACCCATGACAGTCATACGTGAGGTTGACGGAAAAATAGGAAGCGTACAAGAATTTATTCCACACACAACAGCATGGCGAGAACTTTCTCCTAATGAAGAAACGGAGTTAAAACACCAAATGAAACAACAATTCGCCAACTTATTTGTGTTTGACTATATTATCTGGAATTCAGACCGGAATAATGACAATTTTCTTATCAATAATGGAAAAATATATGCAATAGACAACGACCTTAGTTTCGGGGCAGACAAACTAAAACTCTTTGAAGAGTTCTTTTTTGTAAACATTTCTGAGAGAATAATAGAGAACATTCTAAAGTTTTCAAAAGACGCACAAAGACAACGACAATTAAGAGAACGCCTGAAGGAACTCATCGAGGAAACAGAGATTGATGCTTGCATCAATCGGATTAAATTTATCGCGCTGCAATTACAAGATACATATGGCGCAATAACAAAAATCGGAGACTGGTCTCCAACGACAGTACTACACCGTTAATTATCCCGAAAAAATAAAAATGCATGGAAGCCCTAAAAAATCTTTTTAAAAAAGAGAAAAAACGAGAAGCGGTGAACCCTGGGGAAACCGAAAAAATCCTCGAAACGAGAGAAATCGAAAACAAGCGCCTCCTTTTAGGCTACAAGGACACGGTGATCCTCCTGCACCTAAAAGATGATGGGGAT
>CAYLXU010000023.1:0-11961 GCA_964388055.1 uncultured Candidatus Saccharibacteria bacterium
GAATTACGCGAAAAAATTGTAAGTGCCCCCTCTCGAATCGAGGATGAATTTGCAAGAACAAAAAATTCCTGGCTCAACTGTTTCGGTAGTAGTGTTTTTGTTGTTGAAACATATCTATTTAGCCCAAAACTAAAAGCATTACTCACGCCAGAAGCATACAACCTTGCACTACAACGAATAGAAGAGTTAAAGGAGAGGTTACACGAACTAAAACAACAGTATCCTGACAAGGAAACCATCCCCCCGGATGACACAAAAACAGAACTTTTGCAAAAATTAAATGTAATAAAAGAAGACACCTAAACACGAACATTTTTCGCATCAAACAAAAAAGCCGCATTGCGCGGCTTTTTCTATCCTACTATTTCAACTTGTATCCCATTGACTCCACCATCTCCTCAAATGAAGGTCTGTCCCCAGACTGCTCGCGTTCTTCTATTTTTTGTAAACGATCCTTTGCTGCCTGTATCGCCTCATCAAATTTAAACAATTCTTTTACTTTTTCTCTTACCGAGTCTGGGAAAAACAAAATCTGTTCTTGAAACACTCCATATCGCCCCTCCACAAACCCGACCTGCATTTTATACCAATTCTTAATACGTTGATATATAAATTGTTTTTGATCGTCGGTTAGATTCTCAGGATTATCAAGCATACGTGCAATATCTATGTTGTCTTCCCGAAATACCCTATTCCCATCCGCCAAAAACTCCTTCTCACCATCCATCATTGCTCCAAGATCAGCCAATGCCACAGCATGTGCAACAAGCGAAGCATCCGGAGAAAGTCTGGGCTGAATCACCGTACCCCGATCAAAGCCCGGTATGGTCGCAACGATTGCCTCATTTACTGTAGTTTTATCTTCTTCCGTAAAAACCACTTTTTTTTCTCGTTCATTTATTTGATCCATTCTCCCAACAAGAATCCCTGCACTATTTTCTTCAATTTTTACGGTATATCGGGCACGAAGCTCTTTTTGATATTCCTTCTCCCCCACCTTTTCAGGAACCACGTTCGGCTCCTTCTGACTCTGGTCAATATCATGATGTGATGCCGCGAGGCGCGCAAGCATTATGTCATGATCCGTAATCCCGGTAGAAGGATCCGTCTCCCGCATAACATTTAAAATTCTCTCGGCCTTTTCTTCGACCCCTTTTGTGTGGGCAAGATTATGATACTCCCGACGTTCAAGAGGATTCTGTTCCTCCTCACGATACATATTTTCAATATTATCGTGAGCAAGAGCTATAAGCTCTTCTGTATAGGGACGAATATTTTCTATATGTTCCTGTGATTTTAACTCTTCTTGCATCTTTTTTTTGTTGTGGGACACCTTCAAACGATGACATATAATTTTTAGTCTAATATTTTGGACACAACTTATTGTACAATCGCAAAAAGATTCTCACAAGACTTTAGGCAAGAAGATTTTTCTCAACCCGCTTCAAGAGCACTGCGTTTACCGCGACAATCACAGACGAGGCAGACATAAGAAGCGCGGAAACCTCTGGACGTAGCGAAATACCCAACGATGAATAAAACACACCTGCCGCAACAGGAATTGCGAGCACGTTATAGATCGCTGCCCAAAAAAGATTTTGCTTCATCTTTATCACCGTTGCCTTACTCAAACGAATCGCTGCAACAATGTCATATGGATCAGATTTCATAAGGACAATATTTCCTGTTTCAATTGCCACATCTGTTCCGGCCCCGATCGCGATACCAATATCTGCCTGCGCAAGCGCTGGAGCATCATTGATACCATCGCCCACCATCGCAACAAACTTGCCCTCACTCTGAAGCTTCTTTACATATTCCGCTTTTTCTCCAGGAAGCACTTCCGCAAACACGCGCGAAATACCCAATTCGCTTCCGACTGCCTCTGCTACCCCCTTATGATCTCCTGTGATCATGGCAACTTCTATACCCAATTCCTGAAGGGCGGAAACTGCCTTCGCCGCATCTGGTTTAATACTATCTGCCGCCGCAACAACACCCGCAACCAACCCGTTGACCGCAACTAAACTTAAAGTTTTCCCTTCCTGAGAAAGTTTTTTGAGCGATACAGCAAGTTGTTTTGTCTCTATACCATTTTCCACAATGAATAACTCCTTTCCTACAAAAACCTGTTTATCTTCTACAACCGCTTTAAGCCCTTTCCCCGGAACAGATTCAAACCTCTCGACACTCCCAAAAGGCACGATGTTTCTCTTCTCGGCCTCCTCCAAAATTGCCTTTGAAAGTGGATGATTCGAACCCTTTTCAATGCTTGCCTCATAACGCAAGACTTCTTCCTCAGAAAAACCATTAAAAACAATAATGTCGGTCACGCGCGGTTTCCCCTCGGTAAGCGTACCCGTCTTATCGAGTACAATGGTATTAATACGAGACGTATTTTCAAGTGTTGCTGCGTCCTTAATAAGAATATTGTGTTTTGCACCAATGCCAGTCCCCACCGCAACCGCCGTTGGTGTGGCAAGTCCAAGTGCATCAGGACAAGCAATCACGACAGCAGAAATAGCAAATGTAAGTGCGGTAAGGAGCGTGGCTCCCGCAACTACATACCAACCAAAAAACGTTGCAATACCAGATCCTATCGCAAGCACCACAAGCCATGCGGCTGCACGATCAGCAATCCGTTGGCCAGGCGCCTTAGAATTCTGAGCCGTCTCAACGAGCTTGATGATATGCGCCAGTACAGTATCTGACCCAACCTGTGTTGCCTTAAATCGTATCACTCCTGTCTGGTTTACCGACCCACCAACCACTCTGCTCCCCACCCTTTTCTCAACAGGAATAGATTCCCCCGTAATCAAAGATTCGTCTACCGCAGACTCACCTTCGATAACCTCACCATCAACAGGAATTTTGTCTCCCGGTCGAACAATCACCACATCGTCCTTTACAATCTCCGCGCTAGGAATTACCACCTCCTTTCCTCCCCGCAATACCCTCGCTTGAGGGGGTACAAGATCAAAAAGGGCACGAAGCGCATCTGAAGTTCCACGACGTGATCGCATCTCCATCCAATGCCCAAAAAGCACAAACGTTACGAGAAGCGCAGCGGCCTCATAAAATGTTTCCCCGCCCACAGTAAATGTAAGAAATACACTAAACACATATGCAGCAAGTACACCCGTAGCGATAAGTACCATCATATCGAGTGTACGCCTCCTAATCGCATCCCATGCTCCAGTGACAAAAATGGAGCCGGTCCAAAATACAACCGGCGTCGTAAGTACAAAAAGCCACCAATTTATGGGCAATGGCGCAGGAAGTTCGGTACCCAATAACACAATCCCTGCAGGCGAATAAAGAAAGATGGGGATAGAAAGCACAAAAGAAATCCAAAATCTTTTCTTCATGTCATCTTCCATCTGCTTCGCCATTGCAGGATTCGACATCATTGCGGCATGATCATGCGATCCGTGTCCGTGGTCCGCTACACCATTTTTCTTTACATATTTTTCTGGATTCTCCTCGAATTTTTGAGGACACCCACCACAGCAAAAATAATATTTTTTCCCTTTGTATGTACGTACCCACCCAGACGCTTCAGCAATAGTTACATCAACCGGCATCTTCATAACCGGACAAACAGGCGCTTTCTCCTCTTCAAGACTCATTCCGCAATCAGGACAATGTCCTGGCTTTTCCAAACGCACCTTGGGGTGCATTGGGCATGCATATATTTTTGGATGTTGCATAGATTATTATTTCTAAAACATTAGCTTAATTATAATACAACCAGACTATTCTGATCCTTAATGGCAATGCGTGTGCATATGTTTATCGTGATCCTTAGTGCTCGAATTCGAATGATCAAAAGAATCTTTTCGAGAACCATCGTGATGTGTGTAGCGTTTGGACATACCCCACACATGAACACCAATGAATGCGACAAATAAAAATAAGATCCATTGCGAATTCAAAATTTCTTGCTGACCACCCACAAAAATAATCAAAATAGGAAAGAGCACACAAAACGCCATCATCCAAATCATCGAATTATTGTGCTTGTTTTGGTTTTGACACATGAGATGAATATCCTTAGTTTATTTAAAAATCCCAAACAAAGACCCTCTCACTGACCCCACCCACGTCATACATCTTGAGTGTCAAAGAATGTGGAGAACTCTTGATCTTTGCAAACCTCAAAACTCCTTCCCTGTGATGACCCCCCGGAACATCCCCATCCCAACTAACAGGTTCATACATACCACCAAGCTCATCAAAAAGCTTAACTGATTTTACAAGATCGTCTGACAATTCAACCGAGTGAGTATCAAGTTTTATCTTGAAACGAACACCCGATACGTCAGAAGGAATATCCAAAGGCAAGACCACAACCTCCACCCCATTTTCATTACTAATTTTCTCCCCCACCATCCCTTGAGATTTTGTTGCAGAAAGGGAAACCAGCCTTTCTTCAAGGGGTATTTCCTTGTTGTCATATCTCCAGACATACCCAACAAAAAGGATAAATACAAAAATACCACTTAAAATAACAAAATTATTTTCCTTCATAACTTATGTAATGCGTTATACCGTTAATACGACGCAATAAAATAAAAATTCCAATACCATTTGCAAAAATCCCTACCCAAAAGAGTTCTATCTGATACTGTCCAACCAAAGTTGCAATTCCCGTAACACCAAGGATTGGAAAAATATTCACCAAATAGTGGGTGCAACAGGATATCATTGCCCCCGCAGAAGTTGCTCCCGTAGTTGCAACAACGCCCCCAGATACAGCATTATTCCTCATCTTTTCTTTCAAAAACAAATAAAGTCCAACTTGAATTCCAAACCCAACAGTTAAAGCAAAAATAAAATACCGAAAAGAGCTTAGCTGATCGATCGCAAATACCCACCCAGAGACAAAACTCAAGATTGTAAGATATGCAGCAAAAAGCGTTAATGCAGCCCCCACTCCCCAAAGCATTAATGTTAGAAATGAACGAAAAGGCATTTTTTATTTATGTGAAAGTGAAAAGATTTTAATAAGTTCTTTGACAGCCTTATCCTCTTCACCGGCTTTTTGCATCTGCCCCTTCACATGCATACGAAGGTGGTTCTCAAGGAGAAGCTGGTTAAGACTTTGTAATGATTTTTGAACCGAAAGCGAGCGCAATAACAAGTCAACGCAATACTCTTCTTTTTCGATTGCGATTGTAATCGCCTTCATCTGACCCTCAAGGATTTTTGCTCTATGTACAGCCCTCTTTTTGGTTGATTGATTTATCATAATAGTTACCATTTAATACCCTATACCCCCATATCCTATACTAAAATCAAAGAAAGTCAACTCCTAAAGCAAAAAAACGGCATTTGCCGTTTTTTTGCGCCCATTTGCCTTACCCCCTCTTCTCATAAGAAATCACGATCTGGTCCCCATCACGCAATACTGTATTCTCATAATCCTCCACCATTTTCCCATTTACTGTTTCTACGATTACATACTCTTCGTCTGTCCTATAATCCAAAATCTGTTCTCTACTATATGGCTTATCCCACACCGCAAAGAAATCGGAGAGAGTAAAATCTCGTTTCTCTGGAGATTCTATATGGATGGTTCCATCCGTGCCGTGCGTGTGTAACGGATTCATACAGTTAGAACGAACACCAATGTTGTGAGGAATTTCATAAGATCCACCGTCAATCATAATGATAAGACGAGGATGAATGTGAAATTGTGTCGCCATATCGGTTGTGCATACAAGTGCAAGCTCACGATTCGTCTTAGAAATATTTGTGCTCTTTGCCTTTCCACCAACAAGCAACCACAAAACAAAAAGAAAAACGACAATCAACAGCCAGATACCCCAGGATAACTGTTTATGCATATAAATTAAGTCTGTTTAATTAATTTTAGGCACTGCAACTGCCCCCTTGCTGTTTAACAGTACCAACCTCTTGAAGAATTTTTTGATATCCCATTCCGCTTGAATATCCTATCCCAAGCACCTCTTTGGGGTCCACCCTATCCCATGCAATTCCTTTCGTCTCGAAATAACGCGCCAGAGTGAGGTAGGTATCAGGGAACCAATATGAATTAACCTTGAGCGCGATACGATACATCTCCTCTTCTTGAATACCCTGTGACGCCATAAGTTCTAAAAGTCCAAGCATTGCCATACCATGATTACAGTCTGGAAAATGGGTAGAGTTTCCACAACATGGACGATATATTCCTTTGCTCACTCGTTCTACTATTGCTTGTTGCTCCGGTGTTAACAAAACAAATCGATGCATCGAATAATGATCCATGGCACCCCCTCTCGCAAGAGTCCATCCTCCCGTTGAGGCAAAATTTCCAGCACCGCCATATTGAGAATCCATCATTGGCCCTTTTTCTAAAATTTCATTTTTATTGCCAAGTCCAAGGGCCCATAACAAATTCAATACTTCTCCGGAATTCTCAGGAGTTATTACTAATGTTCCATTATCCTTTTCGTATAGAAGTCTCCGTGTGCCCTCAGACATTCCTCCGCGATCTTTATAGAGTGCCTCAAACTGCTCTGCATCAATCACCCCATCGTTCCTCATGCGTATACCAAGATCACCCCACGAAACGGGAATCTCTACCCCATCCTTAGGCAATACAATCGCCTCAAGCGAGGCAAGTTCTGTCGTTGTGATATTCGCGGACTTTGCGGTGGAGGGAGTCACAGGACGTGTCATGTACACAAGGGACCCCAACCCAACAACCAATAGGGCAAGAGAGACCAAGGTCACGTCTGAGGATTTTTTCTGCTCAACTACTATTTCATCAGATTTTGTATTGTGTGAATGTTGTTGTTCCATATTATTTATAATATCAGATAAAAATTTAATACCCTTGGGGCAAAAAACACCCACTCTCTTTGGAGAGCTTCCGTACCCCCTGTTCTCCCACAAGCTTTTTTCCATCTTGAAAAATCCACGTAGGGTATCCACTCACCCCCGCGTCAAGACATCGTTTTGGTTCTCTGGGACACTCGACATAAGGCACATACTGAAATGCATCCCCAAATTCTCTCTTTTCCTCCTGGCAATGTGGACACCAGTCAGCACCATACATGGTCACCCCCTTTTCTTCCAAACACCGCGCAAATAACTCAAGAGATGTGGCTACTTGGTCTGGTTTTTTCCACCACACAAGTCCGAAAACCAAAAATGGAACAAGAACAAAAACTAATTTCCTACTCATCGCAGCAATCCACAAGCTTTTCAACAATGTCCTGATACGTCCATGGTTTTTCTCTTGCTGCCACCTCTTTGAAACTAGGAACACTCACAAGTTTAAGTCGTACCGCCCAAAACATAGAATATATCTTGTACGCATGATCGAACACCTCTTTTGCCTCTTCGCGTTTGGCATCTGCGTGCAGTTTGGTACCCACCTCGATAAGTCGCATAGTGGTCGCAAGAAGATGTTTGGAAACACACCACGTCTCCCCTTCATGCTTATCTATCATCTTTTCCAACATCGCTTTTCGTGTCTCACGAATTTGCTGCATAAAATCAAAATAGTCAGCATTCCGTGTTTTCTCCCCAGTAAAAAAGAAATGTTCTTCGAGGCTCACAAGGTTCATCACTGCAATACTCAAATCCTCCTCAGTCGAGAGATCCACCGATCCCGCTTTTTTCATTTCCTCGATTTTTTTAATTAACTCCTCAAATTTCTTTTGATCCATAATTTTTTCTTTATTAGATGTAAGAGGAAAAATATTTCGTCGAGCGCCATAGCGAAACATTGGTTACAAATGAGCGAAGGTTTATGGGAAAATTATTCTGTTTGAATCCGACAACGGTCGGATGAGTTAATAATTTTACGCAGATAAACCTTCCTCATTTGTCTAATGTGTAGCGTCTAGCGAGACGAAGTATTTTTTCACCAAACGTACTAGTGTCTAAAACATGAACACAATGAGACCTAGTAGTATCATTGCAATACCTCCCCACAACCTCATCCCCTGAGTCTCTTTTCTCTTCCACTCTTGCACCTTCTCAAGAAGCGTATGCTCGCTTGCGATGAAAAGGATAATAATTAACGGCAATACAAAAATCAGATTGTAGAGAAGAAGATATCCTAAACCACTCATATACGTCGCGTTGTCGTGCAAAAGTCCGAGAGCCATAAGATATGGTCCCCCAGTGCAAGGAAACTCACACACCCCTACAAGCGCACCCAACAAAAACGCAGTAGGAAGCGAACCTCTTTCCATAAGCTCTGCCATCTTCGTATGCGCAGCTCGTGGAATTCGCAACTTAATCGGAAACGCCGGAAAAAACTCATTAATCACATTAATTAATCCCCACGCAACCAAAAGAGACGCACCCACCTTTGCCATAAAATGCGGAGTGTTAAAGATGTGAAGCGTCTGAAGGATGCCTAGTCCAATCCCCATGTACACCACAAAGATTCCCAGAATGTAGAGAATACCTACACCAAGTATTTTTGACCGCAACGAACCCACACTAAAGAGAAACGCAATGGTAAGCAACAGGATCGAGAATGCACACGGATTAATACTATCAATGAGTGAGGATACGACGATAAGTGGGAGCAGCCATTTTCCTCCATCGCTTATGTTCCACAATACTTGAGTTCCAAAACTCCCCACCTTAAAGAACATCACGCCCGCAAATAATAATAATCCGATCGAAATAAATGCAAAAAACTTCTTGCTCATATTAGGGGGTTACCGTTGCAGTAAATCGAATTTCTATGGGGGTATCGGAGCCCGTCTCGACATATACCACTCTATCAATTTTTCCGATACCCGCAGGTCCATGGGCGGCAGGATCAAAAGTAATTTCAAGTTTCGCCGCTTCTCCCGAGGCAACCGTCTTGTTTACCGCAGGGACAGATAATCCATGTCCCGGCATACCATATACACCAATTCTCTTATCCGCTATGGTAAGCTCTGCGGTGGTACACATGCACGAAGTATATACTTTTTTAATGGCCGCAAAATCTGTAGAAGAGTTCTTTAATGACACTACACGACTCACCTTTCCCCTTGCCATCGAAATTGTCCCAAAATCAAAAGATGTTTCCTCTACGCTTAACTCACCCCTTGCTGTTGTAATAATATTTGCATTTTGATTCACGTCCTGTGTGTTTGGATTCGTAGCCCACCAGATACCAGCACCTACGACACCCAATACTACAACCCAGAAAACTATTTTATTTTGCATAGTAGTTTTTTCTTAAATGTTTACGTAATGAAAAATCCCTGCAAAAGGGATCTAGAAAAGGAAACCAAACACGCGCCTCACACCATCAGCACGCGCGTTGATTCCCACACATATAAGACGGACTGTTATTATGACTCTTGATCCATCGTCTTATTTTTACGACAGATGAAGAACCCTGAAAAATTCTTTGGAATGCAAAAAATCGATATTGAAAATTTTCTAATTCACGAGATAGCGCACGAAAAACTTTTACACTCACATATATCACCAAACTCAAGAAAAACAGAGAAACAAGCGACCCTACTATTCCAGCAGAAAGCGCCTTTAAGGTATCGAAATGAAAATTAATAAGTGCCAATGTGTTTACCCCCTCCATACACGAAGGTACGCCTCGAGCTACGAGAGCTACGCAACCTCCATGGTCAGATGCCATACTGTGTTCCATGCCAAAAGAACCAAAAACCGCCACACCGAGAAAGCTTGGCACAAGTATTAATGCAATTAAAAAACCTTTGTTCATAACAGATGTAGTATAATAGTAACATCACTTCTTCTCCTAAGCAAACATGGATCTTACTCTACAAAATATTGGTTGGCTTGGTACGATTCTCATTCTTTCTGCATATTTTCTCGTCTCCACAAACCGCGTACATGGTACAAGCACACTCTATCAATCAATGAATCTCGTAGGCGCACTCCTTCTTGGCATTGATACGCTCATTCACCAAGCATGGCCCACATTTACCCTCAATGTGGCGTGGGCAATTATTGCTATTCTCTCGCTTACACTTCATCGAAATTCATAATCTTCCAAAAAGAAAAACCCCTTCGCTGAGGGGCCCTTTTTCTTTATCTTAGCCTTGGTCGCCCGATCATAATCCAAACGCCGAAAAGCATGATCGTCATCACCGCGATAAGCATGAGCACCTGTTGCAGTGCCACGCTATACGCGGAAAGGACAATCAAGGCTCCAGCAATGAACCACCATCGCACGTTCGGTCGACTCACGTATCGCCACATGAGTCGCCCAATCGTTGGCGCGAGGAAGCCCCAGAACGACGCAGCAAACGCCATCCCAAGAACCTCATCGGGTTGTGCAGAAATCTCCATGTGCCTCACGACCACAAGAGTCAAGAGACATGCGATCACTACAAGCAACACCCCGAAGAGTCGCCACGCGCGCGGAACATACCGCACGACAAGCGCCACCA
This sequence comes from uncultured Candidatus Saccharibacteria bacterium, assembly GCA_964388055.1. Classification (GTDB taxonomy): domain Bacteria; phylum Patescibacteriota; class Minisyncoccia; order UBA6257; family JACRHW01; genus CAYLXU01. Next base: position 10,401 of record CAYLXU010000023.1, read on the forward strand.
CGAACGGCAGAAAAAGAAACCAATGCCAGTCAAACCCGAGCATTCCAACACTCTCCAATCTCTATCAAAGTTTTCAAAACGTCCCATTTTAGGACGTTTTAATTGTACCATAAATATATTAAAAAGTAAAGTGCTTGCTTAAAGCGGGCAGAAGGCCACAGAACCCCGTTGGCTTTGGGTGGTTATATTTCCTCCCCGATCTATAGTGCCACGCGAGATAGTAAGCTTGCGAAGGAATCCGTCCCCGCTCGAAACACGGATCACAAACTGAAACATATCTAGAACAGGGGTAAGCGTGATACGTTTAAATGTCTGTTCCTCTGAAGCACTACTAATACCACATGAATATGGAGTCCCAAACCTTCGAATAAGTAGCCGCTTAAGATCAGATTCCGAAAATACGCTTTTCCCGCACTCACCATTACCCACTATCCTTACTCCAGCCACCCGCGCGGTACATTCATTTTCATATGTTCTCCCATCTACGCCACAAACAGGATCATATTCCCGAGTACAAATTACATTTCCACCACTCCCTCTACACGCCCCCTGATACACAACACTCGTTCCAGAAGTCTTTGCAAGGCAAGAATTTCCATACGTCTTTCCATCCGCACCACATACGGGGTTATATTCCCGTGTGCATAAAGATGTGCCCCCCACCGACTGGCACTGATACGTCGGCCCAGGACACCCCTTTGCAACGAGACACTGAACTTGCCGTGTTACACACTTGGTCCCCGCCCCACACACAGACCCATCACCACAAATTTGATCTTGCGTGGTTGCGGGTGGAACACACACGTAAGCGGGGCGTTTTTCTTTTACATCCAAATTCAGAAAAGGGTTAGGATTCTTCTTACACACATATCCTTTTTCACACAACGTCCCATCCCCACAAAATCGCTGTTCGTTTTCGGGAATCGTTACCTCACCACATCTTGTTGTTCCATTGCCCCCAAGACACCTTACATCCTGAGCATCGTTAGCCCCAAAAACTATTTGTGAAAAACCAGACACTATCGAAAGCGCTAGTAGAAAAACGATGCCGTAATGAATTATAGATATACGCCGAGTCACATGTACAGTATACACCAATCCTCACGCAATATCTTGTGGAAAAAATACTACACACCCTTGCACTTATCGTAATTTTATGCTTTAAAATGTGTAGCTTCGCATGTGAATACGTGTGATATTTTGACAACGGAAAGGAGAGGAGATATGTGAATCAAACACAGCAACCTTCTCGCTTCAAAACAGGCGATCTCATTCGCGGGCGTTATCGCATCCAAACGTTTATAGGAGAAGGAACTATGGCGCGCGTGTATTACGCATTCGACACCCTGCTCCCCACGGGCGCTGGGTCGCGAGACCGCGCGCTCAAGATCCTTGATCCGCAAGAAACAGCAGTACGCCACGGCATGTCGACGCAAGAGGCAACTGACGCCTTTAAGCGGGAAGCAAACATTTTGCTCAGAATTACACATCCAAACATTGTACGGGCATATGACTATTTTGAAGATAACGGACTGCACATCCTTGTACTTGAATGTGTGAG
>CAYLXU010000024.1:0-11949 GCA_964388055.1 uncultured Candidatus Saccharibacteria bacterium
CCGAGGAGGACCCCCTTTCGACAGAAAGTAACTTATCTGAAAAGCGCTGAAGCCGTTTTTCAGAGTCCTCGTAGGCAGACCGAACATTAGTAAGATGTTTGCCCACAACAAGAAACCTCTCCTCAAATTTTCTATAATCCTCCCTTAACCGAGAAAGATGATTTAAGATCTCTTGGGTTTGCTGTTCTATCTGCATACCACGCAAACCAATAAGAACTGTTTGTAAATAACTATAGAGCGTGCTTGGAGAAACCGGAATGACATGTTTTTTAAAGGAATACGCTGTGAGGTCATCTTCCCCCCTTACGACAAACTCGTAGTAGATATGTTCCGAAGGCACATACATAAATGCAATACTTAATGTTCCTTCATCCGAAAGAATGTACTTCTTTGCAATTTCATCAATACGTATCTTCACCGAACGCACAAAAGATTTTCTGTATGCTGTTTTTTCTTCATCTGTCTCCGCCGCATTAAAGCGAACAAAATCCTCAAGGGGGAATTTAGAGTCTATCGCAACAAGCTTGTCTTTAAACTTAATAACCGCATCAACCGTTTCTCCTGTTTTAAATGTAAACTGCTCCTCGAAGTGTTCCTTGGGAAGTATCTCAGAAAGCAATTGAGACAACATCAACTCTCCCAACCCCCCACGCATCTTGGGAACAGAAAGAATGTCTTTAAGGGAGGAGATGTCCTTGGCAATATCGCCCACCCTCACAATCTCCTGACCTATTGAATGCATACGATTGTGAAACATCTCAGTGGAATGGCGTACACTTTCTTGTCCCTCACGCAACCGCGCATTAACCTGAGTGGTAAGATCATTCATTTGTTGAAAAAGCAATGAACTTATCCGATGCATCTGCTCTGAAGAAGATTGCAAATGTAAAGCTAACTTCTCATTGTCTGTCTTGGCATCATTAAAACTACGATACAAAAAGTAACACACCACAATAAGAGAGACCCCCACTATACCCAAAAAAAGAAATTCCATGCCCTAAAATGAATCTTTATGTTGTTCCAAAAATTCACGAAGTTTTTTATCAAGACGTTCAGGAAACTTGAGGTGCACCTCAAGCACTAAGGTACCACGACGAGTTGAATTAAGATACGGAAATCCTTTTCCGGCAAAGGTAAGGATTTGTGGTGTATCCTTGAAAGGTTGAATTTTTACTTTAATCTCCTCCCCATCTATGTTTCTAAAAGTAATCTCCTTGCCCAGAAGTGCCTCAGCAATATTTACCGTAATCCTGGAACCGATATCTGCTCCACGACGAACAAATTGAGGGTGTGGCCTTACACGCACTCGTAAATACAGATCCCCCGCAGCGGCACCTCGCTCCCCCACGGAACCACCACCAACAACCTTGATTACTTGACCATCCTCTATTCCTGCCTTTACCTCTACGGAAACTTCTTTTTTCTTTTTTATACGCCCACTCCCGACACAGGTGCCACACTTCTTTTCTGGAATACTCCCTTGTCCACGGCACTCTGCACATGTCACCACCTTTGCAAACGTTCCAAAAAAACTTTTTTTAGTTTCACGAATCTCTCCACGCCCATTACACGATACACATGTTTTTGTCTTTGCTGAGAGTCCACCCGTACCACTGCACTCCCCACAAGAGACATAATCGTCAAAGACAAGTGTTTTTGTAACTCCGCGGAAAACATCCTCAAATGCAAGTTCCACTTCCTGCATTACATCATTTCCCCTCTCTCTCGTACGTCTACGCTGCCCAAGGCCAATATCCCCAAATAAGTCCTCAAACACGTCACCAAGGCCAGACATGTCAAATCCTTCAAAACCACCAAATTGGAAATCGAAACCACCAAAACCGCCCCCCGGAGAACCCCCATCGAATGTCCTACCAAATTGGTCATATTGAGCACGCTTCTGCTTATCAGAAAGCACTTGATATGCTTCGGTGACCTCTTTAAATTTGGCCTCATTTCCACCCGCACGGTCGGGATGGTGTTCTCTGGCCAATTTACGATAGGCTTTTTTAATCTCCTCCTCCGAGGCAGAACGAGTGACCCCGAGAATTGAATAATAATCCTTCATACGTGTAACATTTTATGAAAATGAAAGTATCTCTTTACTTCTTGGTTCAAAACGAATGACAACAACTCCTATAATAACGAGAAGTTCTAATAAAAGATAGCCCAGAAGACTAGCAACCAAACCAGGAATAACTCCAAGCCCACGCATCACCATAAAGACAAAAACAGAAACAAGAACCAAAAACCACACCGTTTCTTTAAAGACAGGGGGGAACAAGCGTCCATTTATAACTCGCGAAACGATACTATACAAGGATTCTTCCATGTCCATTTCAAATCCAGCTAACTCTCCCCAAAAAATCCTCGATTCAGATACTATTTCACGCACAAGACGCTTCTGCTCCCCCGAAGAAAGCGGTGGCACCTTTGAATTTTCCATATATACGCTCAGTTTCTGTTCGGCCCCTAATGTAAGAAAGGAGTTAAAATCCATACTCCAAGAAAAACCAGGAAAAAACTTCTGAACCACAACGTCGGAGGATTCCAAAACACTCTTCACATATGCCTCAGGAACCACAACCCTCTCCTGATACACCCCAAAAACATTTAGGTAAACAAAAACAAAAAAAACCGAAACTGAGCTGAGATACATCCCCATCCCCCTTGACGTAACACTCCACCAATTAATCTGAAGGAAGGCTTCTTTTTTGTGTTGAATTTCTTGGGTCCCCAATAACATCCATACAAGAACACCGCCCAACAACACAACACCGAAACCATTCACAAAATAATCGCCAGCTCCCACAAGTAATGCACATACTGAAAAAAGATGGATCCAAAACAAAACATGCCTCTCAAGAAGTATCCCTACAACACCGGACAAAGCAAGATACGCTACCAGACTAATAAGCAAAGGAAGGAGTGGCGAAACGCTGGACAACGAAAAAGACAAAAGACTTTGTGGTGCAAAAATCCCGACAAAAAAGGCCGCAACAATAACTCCAATCCCAAACACAACAGGCATGGCTTTAGTAGACATTGGCGTCATGCGCCCACCTTGTTGTTTGATCTCTACGTCCTTACCCTCCTTAACATTTATTGCACCGTAGTCCACACCCCTTAATGAAAAGGTCTTTTTTGATTTATGTTTTTGATTCATAAAACAGGAAATCGGCGCCAACAAAAACCATGTCCCCACTATTCTTGCCTTATGTCTCCGTCCTGCCCAGACTGAGGATCTGATCCACCTTCTGGCTTAGATCCATTCTGATATAATTTTGCTCCGATACGAGAAAGGTCTTGAGAAAGTTTCTCTGTGGCACCCTTGATCTCATCTATATTATCCCCCTCTTTTGCCTTCTTGAGAAGTTGTATATCATCCTCGAGTTCTTTTTTCTCTTCTGCGCTAACCTTTTCTCCCTGCTCCCTAAGGGTTTTCTCAGTCAAATAAATGGTACTTTCAGCCACATTTTTTACCTCTACAAGATCCTTCTTCTTTTTATCTTCCTCTGCATGAGAGGCAGCATCTCTTTTCATTCGTTCAATTTCAGCATCCGAAAGACCAGTTGACGCTTCGATGCGAACAGACTGAACTTTTTGTGTTGCCTTGTCTTTTGCTGAAACATTTAAGATTCCATTCGCATCAATATCAAACGACACCTCGACCTGAGGTACTCCTCGTGGGGCGGGAGGGAGCCCATCAAGAATGAAACGGGCAAGTGTGCGATTGTCTCCTGCCATTTCACGTTCACCCTGTAACACATGAATCTCTACAGAGGGCTGATTATCGCTTGCTGTAGAAAATACCTGGGAACGACTCGTGGGAATAGTGGTATTTTTTTCAATTATTTTCGTGAAAACTCCACCAAGGGTTTCAATACCCAAAGATAGTGGAGTCACATCAAGGAGTAACACATCCTTCACATCACCCTGAAGTATACCTCCCTGAATTGCTGCGCCTACGGCAACAACCTCGTCGGGATTAATTCCTTGGTGAGGATCTTTTCCAAACAGACCCTTCACCGCCTCCTGTATGGCGGGCATACGTGTCTGACCACCCACAAGAATCACCTCATTAATATCTCCGACCTTAAATCCAGCCTCCTCAACCGTCTTTTTTGTAAGTTCAATTGAACGGTCGATAAGACCTCGAACAAGTCCCTCAAGCGTAGCCCGCGTCATCTTCATTTCAAAGTGCTTGGGTCCAGACGCATCTGATGTAATAAAGGGCAAATTTACTTCCGACTCAACACTTGTTGAGAGCTCATGTTTTACTCGCTCAGCAGCCTCTTTGAGACGTTGTAACGCAAGACTATCCTTTGTAAGATCTATTCCCTCCCGCTTCTTAAATTCATTAACAAGATAGTCGATAATAACCTTGTCAAAATCGTCTCCACCAAGATGCATGTCTCCCCCTGTTCTCTTTACCTCAATAACATCATCCCCTATCTCAAGTACCGAAATATCAAACGTTCCGCCTCCAAAGTCATACACCACGATTTTTTCATCTTTCTTTCTATTGAGTCCGTATGCAAGTGCTGCAGCAGTGGGTTCATTTAAAATACGCTTGATCGTTATCCCAGCGATCTCTCCCGCATTCTTGGTCGCCTGCCTTTGACTATCGTCAAAATACGCAGGAACGGTAACAATCACCTCATCAATTTTTTCACCAAGCTTTGCCTCGGCATCTGCTTTTAGTTTTTGAAGAACCATTGCAGAAATCTCTTCAGGACGATACCATTTATCCCCCATTTGTATTTCGACACCTCCATTCGCCGCCTCGCGCAACTCAAAAGGAAACCACGTTTTGTCATGCTGGACCTCTTTGTCAGAAAACTTCCTTCCAATTAAACGCTTTACTGAAAAAATAGTATTCTTTGGGTTAGTAACAGCCTGACGTTTTGCAAGCAACCCCACCACACGCTCTCCCGATTTTGAAAGCGCAACAACAGAGGGGGTTGTCCTGTTCCCCTCGGTATTCTCTAAAATTTTAGGAGTACCAGCCTCTACAACCGCAACCGCTGAATTTGTTGTACCAAGATCAATACCTAATATTTTTGCCATAATTGACGAAAATGTAGAATTTAGAAACTAGAATTCTATTTTCTAATTTCTAATTACTATTTTCTAAATTTATTGTGCGACTTTTACTTTAGTTGTTCTTATTATTTTTCCGTTGAGAAAATACCCGTTTTGTAAGACTTCTACGATACTGCCGCTTGGATTATCAGACAAAACGCTCTCAAGTGCTTCATGAAGAGTCGGATCTAGTTCTGACCCTATTGAAACGTTGACCTCTTCTACCCCATATCGCTTCATTATACTCCGCATCTGACTTTCTATCCGTTCGAGCTCTTTAGACACGTTTGGATCTTGCAACGATCTCTTTGCCGCCTCAAAACTGTCTAATACCGTAAGAAAATCCCTCATAACATCTTCTAAGTTGTTTTTTTTAAAGCGGGCAAATCTCTCATTTTCTTCTTTTTGAAAATTGAGATAGTCTGCCCGAGCCCGTTGCCATCCAGCAAGATATTCGTCCCTTTCCTTTTGTAGAATCTCCATCTCTTCTTGTGAGAACATTTTTTTATTTTCTTCTATTGGTGTATCAGTTTGATCCATATATGATATTTAAGTTAAATCTTATGTGTAACTTGTGCGTTCAAGACAGAAGCGCACCAAACGCGTAAGCCCTTTATAATGAATTAAAAAAGTTGCGTGATGCCTCCAAAAAAGAAAGATTTCTTTTGTACGGCATTCTTTTTGAACCCATAAGTACCGCAACACCCTCGAAACCGGAACCATGAAGGCTTGACACCATCACTGCAAGATCTTCACTCTTTGTAACAGGGCTCTCTTTTCCGATGAATACCCGTGAAACACCCACGTCTTTTACTCGCCTCGAGAACTCCCGGAGACGCTCGTCAAGCATCTCTACATCCTCCACAATCTCTCTTACAACCCTAGGAGAAAAAGAATCAAGTCGCGCAAACAAATCATCCAATCCAGCCTGGTAGCTTACATCGTCCACGTAGACATTACAAAACGCATCACACGTATCTGCAGCAAAATTTGCAAAGTGATAAAACAATCTCTGATCAGGACTTGTGGTAGAAAAAGTTTGTTTAAGAGTAAACACAAAACGATCCGGATTTATCCCCTCCACGACAAACTCGTTAACAAACCACTCAAGCGCCAAATCTGTTGGAAACCTTCCCCCAGAAACATGAGGTTGATACAAATATCCCATCTCATCGAGACGCGCAAGCTCATACCGCAACGCGGCAGGGCTTAATCCAAACCCCCCCTCCTCAAAAAGACGCTGAGAGGTGATGGGTTCGTTCTCTTGCAAATACGCGTGAAGTGCAAGTTCTAAAATGTGTGCCTGCCGCTCACTTATCATTGTTATCATTTTAACAATTAGCACTCTCAAGTCAAGAGTGCTAATCCTATAAATAAAGCTTGTTTCACATACCATAGGATTAGTACTCGCCAACCCCATGACGAAGAAGAAACTTTATGGAACAAAAACTTATTGGTTGTAACGTTTTTAACATTAAAACAAAAAGCCCCCTCTTAAGGGCTTGTTTTTAAATACTAATAGGAAGCTCAACGATCTCTCCAGTTTCTCTATGTCTTAACTGAATTACATATCCTTCAGACAGCTTATTTAACATAAAATAAAGGAACTGAATTGAAACTTTTACAACAATACTCTTCTCTTGACTACAGTTTTTAGACATATCTTCCAAAAGCAAGATTACTCCTTTGGGCAATACAAAAATTTTCCGTGCCTCATCCCGCACATCTGACATGTATAATATACCTCCACAAAAAGAACCAAAAAAATTATACCCCGCAATATATAAAATTACAAAATATTCTACATCACGAAACCAAACAACGAATAAAGAAGGGAGGAAACAACTTGAACCACCAGATAAGCAACGAGCATCCACAACCAAAAACCTAACCCTTGTGTGCGGACTAGTTCCTTTTGTTTGATCTCTGGATGTTTTTGCATGTAAAGTCTGTAAAAAATAATCGTTAACACGCTAAGCGTTCCGTCGACAATGCTCGCGGCGGCCAAAAACCGAAAATATATCTCACTTAAGACACGGGTGGGTTCGACAATGTAGACAAGCGGTTGCAACATGGCCACTACGAGCGCGATAAATATATAATTTGCGTAAATAATATTATCTAGATAAGCCTCTTTACCTAACGCTTTAGAAAGCATATCCATATGCAAAGCGGCAAAAGCAAATATGATATACGTACCATACAGACGCCCAAAAATGTCTGGGGAAAGTATCTCCCAAATACTAAACAAGGACGCCACAAAATTCACAACAACCAAAAAAAATATAGTATTTATAAAAAATGGTAATCGATAAAATGTGTGATGCCTCGAATCATCCCAAAGAAACAGTAAGCTAAAAAGCGAGTGAGCCATCACAGAAGCAAGTGTTACAAAAACTTTAAACGTAACATCACTTTCAAAACTACCCACCAAAACAGTCACCACAGCAACTGTGGCCGAAGCGATCAATCCACCAATAAATGTATTAATAAAAAACTTTTTTAGGGCTACGAGACTGACGAAAATGGTTTTTGGCCTAGGAACATCAGAATCTAAAGCAACGAAAGTCTCGTTAATTTGTTGTTCTTGCATAGTATTGTCGTTATAAAATATTATACCAAAAAAATGTCATCGCCTCATTCATTTTCAGGAGAACAGATCCCGCAGGACTCACACAATGAATCCCCCTCACGAAACACTCGAAGTGCCTTACGAAACGGCAAAATAGAAAGAAAATATCGAAAATCTGCAGCACGACGCAACCACCACCCAATCCTTCCATAAAATCTCCAATGCCCTATAAGCGCCGCCGCCCACCCCTCACCAACAGGCAACACATGTGGAGTTGGTAATGGACGATATATGCACATTTTTTTTCCACGAGAGGCGCGCACAATATTATTGGCAACAAAATTGGCGTCCCGTATGGCAGTTTGTGCCATGCCGGAATACGGAGTAGAAGCACCGTCCCCAACAACATAGATGGAAGAAATACCTTCTGGGCGCAAGAAATCGTCTACTACCACCCTCCCTTTTTTGTCTAAGAGAAATCCTTTTGCATTTGCATAAAATTGGTTCGCTTTTATGCCCGCCGCCCATATTAATGTTTTCGTCTTCATCTCCATATCTTTAAAAAAAACCCCCTCGACATCACTCTTCACGATACTACGATTCAAAAATATATTTACGTTTAAAGCACGCAGACGATGTACTACTAAATCAGCGACATCTTCAGGAAGTGCTGGAAGTATCCGTGAAGAAGCCTCAACAAGATCAATCGTAACAAAAGAATCGGAAAACCCGTGCTTTTTTGCCAAACTTTTAAGGTACGGGGACAAGTTCCCTGCAAGCTCTACACCGCTTGCCCCACCCCCCACAATCACCACATGACACGAACACACTTCTGTTTCTGAAGTGCCAGACAAACAACGCTCAAACAACTCATGGAAATGTCGTTTAAGCCGCAGAGCATTATGAATAGATTTAAATCCGAAGGAATATTCCTTAAGCCCAGGGATATCAAAATAGGTAGTCTCGCTTCCGAGTGCCAGGATACACTCATCAAACACGTATAAAGATCCCGACGCGCCCCCCAAACTCTTCATTTCAATATTGAGACCCACAATTCTATCTTCGACTACCTCCACCCCGCTACCCTCAAAAATCTCTGACAAAGGAATGCACACCTCAAGCGGAGATGATCCTGTAACTACCCTATAAAGCGCTGGGGTGTATTCAAGATGCGGCTTATCACTCACAAGAATTATTCTCGTATTTAAAAGTTTTGCCCGCGATAAAGCAAGAGCTGCTTGTACACCCCCAAATCCCCCACCAACAATAATTATTTTCTTTTCCATATAAATAACCCCTACCCCATCACCAACAACCAACTCACCACCACAACAGCGATAAGCCAAATAAGCTGAAGAAGGGTTCTGGTATCAGTAATGGTAAAAACACGAAGAAGAAAATCGACGATTCCTTCTTGTGAAGGAATAAGTTCGATGGTACGTGCAATAATCTTTGATTCAGTAGTAAACGGTTCCGTTGTTGTGTCCTTGTATCCCATCTTCTGTGCTACAAGGTAATACGTCCCTGGAGTTGCAAAGAATGCATATGAACCATCTTTCTCAGTCATAACTGGATTTGACTGTGCAAACTGTATTCCGGGCCAACGTTCAAACGTATTTGTTTCTGGATTTCTCCAATACAACATAACCGTTGCATTACCAATACGAGATTCACGTCCCTCACTCATAGTATACACGTATCCCTTTGGTTGAACGAGAATAGTGCGTGTAAATTCTTCCCGTGTTCCATCTACATAAAGTGCAGAAACAATTGCTTCATGTGATCCTGATGTTTCAGGAATCATAAATGTGGTGGAATATCTATCCTGCGTAGGAGCAAAAAGATATGTAGAAGAATCGATCTGGATCGTAAGTGCGGTAACAGGCTTCTTGATGTCCTCTCCGAGAAACGAGAGGGTAACCAACGTATCGGAAAGAGAATCAATAGGAAATATGGGAGAAATTACACGTACCACTTCACGATTCTTCACACGTGTTTGAACAATCAATGGTTTTGTTGAAAGTGGCTCTAGAGATGCAGGCGAGGGAGAGACAACCGCAGTTACCGGAGGAAGAACAACAGGGAGTGGCACAGAAAACTGAGGTGTAGTAGTAGGTGTGGGGGTAGAAACAATTGCGCCTGAGGCTATGTTCCCCTTCGTGTCTACGGTAAAGACGCTGTAATAATATTTCTTTCCTGGAGTGGCAGTCGTATCGATGGTTTCAGTTGCCTTTCCTTCGAACACCACTATCCCTTCGTTAGGAGCAAACGGATAAAACGTCTCACTTCGCACCACCTTAATTGTCTGAAATTCTGGAAGAGGTGGGTTTTCCCACTCAATACGGAGTGCATTCTGCTGCTCTTCAATCGCAACGTTGCGCACATTTGTGGTGGTCACGTGATCCTTGAAAATAGCAAGGTTGAGCACCTGTGGAAGAAGATCATTGAGCTTTGCGAGAGTCTTTTGAAGCACTTTTCCATAAGCAGAGCTTTCCTCACACACAATACCTTGCGCGCACTGGAATGCTCCTACTGCTTGTCTTGTTTGAGGACCAAAAAATGTAGTGAGAGGTCCTGTGTAAAATCCAGATTCTGTAAGAAATCGTTTGAGTGTGTAGACGTCTTCTCCCCTGCTTCCTAGAACAAGCGGGCGCAAGAAAGTAAGCTGTTGCGGAAGTGATGGCTCTTCTGACGTCATCTCTTCTTCTGGCTCTGACTCAAATGTAGGAGTTGGCTGCGAAGTAAAAACTGGCACAATACCACCAGCACTGGGAGGACCCGAGAAAGGATTTACCGTAAGAGAAACATTGTGTGTATTAAACAATGCACCAAGCCCAAGAGAAAGTGGATTTACTACAAACAGGCGTGTCGCGGAAAATGTTCCATAATCCGTAAACCCTCCCGTACTCGCTTTTGCTGCGGCACGCCAACAATAGTTTCCGTTGGAAAGACTAGTACGAATGAGATACACGTTTTGAGCACCCGTTGTAGTGTCATAACTTCCTGTACCACTCCACCCTGTGGAAGAATTCGAATCAAGTGTAGTAACACCTGACGTAAATGTTTCTGATCCACAATTCGTATCACCACGGGTGACGTATTGAAGACGAATGGTGAGCACACGATCATCTCCATCATCTGTGGTCATACCAAAAAAGACACCAGAGCCGGTAGTAACACCTGAGGCTGGGTCAAAAGCGACGAGGGTGGGTTGAGCACCGAAGACGATGGTGCCTGAGGAACCATTCCCTTGGCTAGTGCCAGCGCCACCAGAAACGAACCTGGAGGTCGCATCACTTGTTCGAGACGTATATAAAACCGCAACTCTACCTCCCCCGCCTCCTCCAGAATCATCACCTTCACCAAAACATCCTCCATTTCCTCCATTTCCTCCATTCGCAGTAAAACTCCCGGAACCCGTAAGTGTTCCTGTAGTGACGTAGATGGAACCGCCGGAACCGCCACCGCCGGAACCTCCACAGCCTGCATCAGCACCTACGCTTCCATTTGCTGAAATAGTTCCATTTAGGGTTAGAGTGTTTGTGATAGAAAGCCGAATCGCTCCTCCGCCTGTACCACCAACACCAGAACCTGTACCTCCTCCGGAGCCCAGTTCTGTAGGCGCCGTACTCGTGCCATATGTAGAACCACCCGGGATGTCATTGCCTCCGGAGGGCGCACCCGCACCACCATATCCACCACCAGAACTCGCATTGTTTGTCCCCGGACCATTGCCGGCACCAGGGCCAGACTCTGCGGAATACCCCTGACCATTTGCAGTGATGGTAGATCCAGAATCGACTTGGATATTTGCCGCGTTAATTGTGGAACCGACACCTACCCACTGACCACCTACTTGGGCGGTGTTGTTTTTGGACTGAAATGTAACAACCGACGTACTTGCTGCATGGAAGGTACCACTTAATGTGATGGTCGAACCACCTGGAATAACCAAAGAGGCGCTGCTAGTAGTCGTGATATTTTGCAACGTAAGTGTTGTACTAGTTGCGTAATTAAAATTCTGATATACCGTAAGACTTCGTGTGATATCAGTAGTGTGGTTGTTAAGATCAGTGACCTGGAAAAAAGCTGAGGTACCAACACTGCCATTACCAACACTTGTACCCGCACCACCATTTGCCACTGATCCAGTAAATAAACTTTCGCTTGCAGCAGAGGTTACATAGTAGACCGCAATGCGCCCACCACCACCACCACCAGAATCGTCTGCCTCAGAAAAACATCCTCCATTTCCTCCATTTCCTCCATTCGCAGTAAAACTCCCGGAACCC
>CAYLXU010000025.1:0-11787 GCA_964388055.1 uncultured Candidatus Saccharibacteria bacterium
CTTTATAAAGCGAAAACAGCTTCATTTTTTTAGCAGAGAGGACGCATTTTTTTCGATTTTTCCTGTGTATGGAAGGAACCGAACTTTCGACCCTGGTTCTATAAACAACAATGGGGATAAATACAAGGGTGGGCGACGGAGGGATCGAACCTCCGACCTCTGTCTTATCAGGACAGCGTTCTACCACTGAACTAGTCGCCCACCTTTATATTTGACCCGAGCGAGCCGTTTTTTGTGGTTTGTTCATGTTGGGACAGCGTTCTACCACTAAACTGCGCACGCATTTGTAATATACCAATAATACACAGCTATTTGTTAAAAAATCAAGGGTTTTAAGATGGATATACAAACCCAACATTTACAAGAAAACCAAAGAAGAAGAACATTATTAAGAAAAGAATGGCCTTGTTCCGGTGGGAGATAGTTTTTCTGTGCGCGATAATATGTTCTATTCCGAGACCTAGAAGTCCGATACCAAAGAGATAAGAAGGAAAATAGTGATAGAGAAACGTGCTTCTGTCTACTATGGTGGCAAAAGGCAAGAGTGCGCCGATATATCCGCTGAAAAGCACCACCATTGGGGTGAATAGTTGTGTTTTTTCTCCCTGGAGGCTTTTTCTAATATACTTAGGTAGCACAACAAGAACATACAGTACCGTGATTGTAGTTAAGTACCAAACCACCGGATTTCCTATAAGAAGGATTTTTAAGGCACCTTCATTGTTCCAATAGTATGGTATCGGAATTTGCATTGCGGGCCAGAAATACCACTTACTTTGAAGTGGGTGAGGTTCTCCCATGGTATAGTTTGGGAGAGAAAATGCGCCCTGGATAATAGAAAAGAGACCAAGCTGCAAAGTTGTATTGAGGTTTTCAACCAATGTTTTGTTAACAAACCCTTCCTGTACCAGAAAGTTCATGGAGTCTTGAGGTGCAAAAAAAAGTCCGTGTAGGGAATAAGAGATAAACAACACTATTAATCCGGTGAGGCAAAAAACTTTGAATCGTCTCAAGTCTGGCAATGTTTCACCACCGTTTTTTATAAAATGCGCACCAATTAGAGCGGGTATAAAGAATATTACCCCAATAAGTTTAGTGCTGAGGGATAATCCGAACATTATTCCTGCATAGCGTGCACTGCGCTGGTGGCTGAAAAAAAGCCAAAGTGCTGCAATTCCGAACATGAGGTACATTCCGTTCATGAGAATAAGCCGTGTTTCGATTAAGAATGCATTTTCGAGTGTGAGGGCAAAGGTTGCTATGAGTGCACCAATTTCCCCTACTCCAATCCCTCGGAGAAACAAGTAAAAGAAAATAGTGATCCCTATTCCAAAAAAAGATGCAAAAATGCGGAGGGGTATGTAAGGGAAGTCTTTATAGGATCGATCGGTGCTATTTGTGAGTATGGCGCCATTTTTAGTTCGTGTGAATGATACAAACTCGGCGTCTTTTGTGCGGTCATCTGGGAAAAGGGTAAGTATCGCGGCGTAGAGGAGCTTTCCTAATGGGGGGTGGATGTCTAGAAAGGGGCGGTGATTTATGTAATTAGCTGCATAAGTGGCAAAGTGCACTTCATCGAACACTGGTTCTGCTGGATATGAAATTTTATAAAGATGCAGACATGTATTAACAAGAACGAGTATAACCAAGGTGTATGTACTGACTTTTTTTGAAATGTTCATTGTGAGATTTCCTTTTGAAGATAATATAAATACGTTAGACTGTACATTATTACGATGTATTTTTATGTCGGAAGAACAAATGTATTTTAATGCGCTTAATATCGCGTGTGAAAACGATTCTTCTTTTTTGAGGAGGTTTAAAGATGCTCATGGCACATTTAAGCGTGTGTGGGAGTTTCTTATGTTCTCCGGTGATTTTCCTAACGGGGTTGAGGCTCCTCGAGGAGAAAGATTGAAGAATGTTCGGAAAAGACTTGAATCTCTCGATCCTGCACACGAGCTTAGTGTTTTAAGTGCAAATGGGGTAAGACTTATTTTGTTTGAGGAGGAGGAATATCCTCGGCCTCTTTTAGAGGCGCACACTCCCCCGCTTGGGATATATGTTCAAGGCGATCTTTCGTGCTTGGATAATACAAATAATGGAACTTTAGGTGTTGTGGGGACTCGAACCTACTCTCCATATGGTAAAATTGTGTGTGAGAACCTGCTTCCTCCCCTTGTGGAACGCGGGGTTTCTATCATAAGTGGGTTTGCCCTTGGCATCGACACTTTTGCCCACTCTTTTGCAATTCGAGGCGGTGGTAAGACCGTGGGTGTTTTGGGGAGCGGACTCGGACGTTTTTATCCTCAACAAAACAAGAAGCTCGCGAAGGATGTTGTAGAGAAGTCCTGTGGGGCGATTATTTCTGAGTATCATTTTTTAACACCGCCACTCAGGCAGAACTTTCCTCGTAGGAACAGAATCGTGGCCGCGCTTTCTCGTGCGGTACTTGTTGTGGAAGCTTCGCTTAGGAGCGGATCGCTTATTACCGCGCGACAGGCTGTTGAGATGGGGCGGGACGTGTTTGCGGTGCCTGGGCAGATTAACAGCCGAAATGCGGAGGGCACGAACGCTCTTATTAAAGATGGTGCGCTTATTGCAACTTCGGCTGAGGATTTGCTTCAATATTTTGGTTTTTCCGTAGTAGAGAAAACAAACAAAGAATTCGATCCGCAGGAAAAAGAGATAGTAGAAAAACTTGACGCATATGGTGGAATGATGCAGACTGATTCACTGTTGGGGATGTATGCGCAAGAAGACATTTCTCGTATCACTTCCCTGCTTACACAGATGGAGTTAAAAGATATTATAGAAATAAGCGGGACAAACATCATCAAAAAGTGAAAAATTCAAAAATCAAAATGCAAAATTTTGGAAATGTGAAATTTATTTAGGAAATTTCACACCACCATTTTTAACTTTGAGATTTACATTTTAAATTTTATGAAGTTAGTTATCGTAGAGTCTCCGACAAAGGCAAAAACAATTTCTGGATTTTTAGGAAAAGACAAAGATCTTGAAATAGAGTCTTCTTATGGTCATGTACGCGATTTGCCGAAAAGTGCCCTGGGTATTGATGTGGAGCACAATTTTGAACCAAAGTATGTGGTGCCGAGAAAGGCAAGTCCTCAGGTAAAAAAGCTCAAGGCGTTGGCAAAAAAGGCGGATGAAGTAATTCTTGCAACTGATGAGGATCGTGAGGGGGAGGCAATCGCTTGGCATTTAGCCTCTGTTCTTGGGCTGGAAGGAAAGGAGACAAAGAGAATCGTATTCCACGAAATTACAAAGAAGGCTATTGATGATGCGTTACATAATTCGCGCGAAATAGATGAAGACTTGGTAAATGCACAGCAGGCGCGGCGCGTGCTTGATCGCCTTGTGGGGTACAAGCTTTCTCCTTTTCTCTGGAAAAAGATTAGTAAGGGTCTTTCTGCGGGACGTGTACAGTCTGTTGCGTTGAAACTCATAGTAGATCGGGAAAAAGAGATTGAGGCATTTGTTCCGGAGGAATATTGGAGCATCAACGCATTGTTAAGCAAAGGGGCGGATGAAATAACTGCCGAGCTTTGGAAGAAGGAGGGTATTATTCTTGAAAAGAAAGCGATTGCTTCAAAAGAGGATGCTGAGACAATCCAGAAAGATCTTGAAGGAGCTGCCTATTCTATCGCCGAGGTGCAGGACAAAGAACTTATGCGTCAACCCGCCCCTCCGTTTACTACAAGTACATTGCAGCAGGAAGCGTCAAAAAAACTTCGCTTTGGAGCAAAGCAGACCATGGTGCTTGCCCAACAGTTGTATGAGGGAATAGATCTTGGAAGCGGACAGACAGGCTTGATTACCTACATGAGAACTGACTCCGTGCATATTGCTGAGGAAGTATTGCAAAGCACTAAGGGTTTTTTGGAGCAAGAGTTTGGGCCGGAATATTCTGTAGAGGCGCCACGTCGTTTTAAGAGCAAATCAAAACTCGCTCAGGAGGCACATGAGGCGATTCGTCCGACAGACATTACAAGGACTCCAGAAATGCTTGTTCGTTTTCTCACTCCTCAACAGTTAAAACTTTACCGTCTTATTTGGGCACGATTTGTGGCATCACAGATGCCTCGCGCAAAATTTAGTCTGAAATCATTGCACATCAATGCTCGTGGGGAGGGGGATTATGCATTAAAAGCAAATGGAAGCATGTTGTTATTTGATGGTTTTTTGAAAGTTTGGCCGATGAAATATGAAGAGAAAACGCTGCCTTATGTTGCCCAGGGAGACGCATTGAAACTTGAAAAGGTGGATGCGGCACAACACTTTACAGAGCCTCCCGCACGGTATAACGAAGCAAGTCTCATTAAGGTGCTTGAAGAAAATGGAGTTGGGCGCCCTGCGACGTATGCGCCAACTATTTCGATTCTTGAAGAGCGTAATTATGTGGAAAAGCGTGAAGATCGGAGACTCCATCCTACCGAGATTGGGCGATTGGTAACTGATACGCTTGGAGAACATTTTCCAGAGATTGTTGATATTGGGTTTACCGCGCGCATGGAGGACGATCTTGATCGCGTTGCCGAGGGAAAAACGGAATGGGTGGAAATAATTCGTGCATTTTATGAGCCTTTTATTGAGAATCTTACAAAAAAATATGAAGAGGTGAAGGGGCAGAAACTGGCAGAGGAAACGGATGAGATTTGTGAAAAATGTGGGAAAAATATGGTAATTCGACGCAGCAGATTTGGACGTTTTCTTGCGTGTTCCGGGTTTCCAGAGTGCAGAAACACACGTCCCCTTCCTCCTTCTCTTGGGGGCACAGAGGGGGGTGTGGCCGAAGAAGAAATTGTGTGCCCTAAGTGTAATGAGGGGAAAGTGGTAATGAAACGCACAAAAAAGAAGAGAATATTTTATGGATGTTCTCGATATCCGGATTGTGACTATGCAACATGGACAAAACCAGTCGTAGAGAAGAAAGAAGATGTTGATCAATAAAGAGAAAAACCACCAATCGGTGGTTTTTTAGTGCGACTGACCCAGTGCAAGATGTATTTGGTGGGCAGAACGTATTTCATGAAGTTCCTCAACAGTATGCCGGATTCCAAGTTCCGCATACACACGCGCGGCGTAGGTAAGGAGATCATCATCAGATGCACATGCCCATATTTTACACATCATGTTTCTGAGTTCCTTCATAGTGGAACTTTCATCTTCAAGTCCAAGTTGGTCGAGAAGCATTCTTATTCGTGCAGCGCTCTGGATCTTGTCAAAGAATTCTAGGTCGGGATCCATGCCTACATCCTCCTTTTTTCGAGTGGTTGGGGGTGTAGCTTGTCAAAAGGCTGATAAATTTATATCGTGGTGATATACCCATGTCAACACTAGATGAAAAACTGGAATCGAGTTCATTTGTAAAATCGGCATATGATTTTGCAAAGAGCGCGCATGAGGGGCAGCTTCGGAAAAGTGGTGAGCCCTATTTTATTCACTGTGTAGGAGTTGCCGAATCTGTTGCAAGGTGGAATCTTGATGATCAAAGTATTGCTGCTGCGTTGTTGCACGACGTTGTTGAAGACACCCGGTATGCTTTGCCTGATATTGAAACCCATTTTGGTCGCGAAGTCGCTTTTCTCGTAGATGGGCTCACAAAGCTTGAGAAAGTTCAGTACAGGGGTATTGAGAGTGAGGCGGAGAGTTTACGTAAGATGCTCCTTGCGATGGTGGAAGACCCTCGGGTCATTATTATTAAGCTTGCAGATCGTTATCATAATCTACAGACCATCAAACATCTTGCACCGGAACGCCAAAAAACATTTGCTCGCGAGTCCATCGAAATATTCGCTCCGATCGCGTATCGTCTCGGAATGAACGAACTCAAGGGTGAGATTGAGGATATGAGTTTTCCGTGCGCATATCCTGAGGAATACGAATGGCTTATCAGTACATTTAAAAGTCTATATGAAGAAAGGAAAAATTATCTTCGCAGAGTGACATCTGTTTTGAGGAACGAACTTATAGTAAGTGGTGTGCAGGCAGTTGAGATACAAAAGCGGGCAAAACATCATTATAGTCTGTACAAGAAGCTTCTAAAGTACAATATGAATCAGGATAAAATTTATGATTTAGTTGCAGTGCGCATTATTGTTCCACACATCGGTGACTGTTATGCGGCGCTTGGGGCCATCCATAAACTATGGAAACCATTACCAGGTCGTATCAAAGATTATATTGCAATGCCGAAGGTGAACGGGTATCAGAGTTTACACACTACCGTGTTTTGTCTTGATAACCGTATTACTGAGTTTCAAATTCGTACTAAAGAGATGCATGATCTTGCAGAAAACGGGGTTGCGGCACACTGGCTTTATAAGGAGCAGACTGCGGTGAACGACTCTGTTTCGGCCGCAAAAGCGCGGTTGGGAGAGCAGGAGCGCCAGTGGATGCAACGTCTCAAGAATTGGCAAAAGTATTTTAGCGCCTCACAGGAATTTCTTGATTCGCTCAAAAATGATATGCTTTCTGATCAGATTTATGTGTTTACTCCTCGTGGGGATATTATAGAGTTGCCTGAGGGTTCTACCCCTCTCGATTTTGCGTATAAAATACACACGGATCTTGGAAACACGTATGCGGGGGCGAAGGTGGACGGACGCATTGTTTCGCTTGCGTATGCGTTGCAAACCGGTGAAATTGTGGAGATCATGTCACAAAAAAATAAAAAACCCTCTCGTGATTGGCTGAAGGCGGTAAAAACAAGTTTTGCACGAAAGAAGATTAAGCACGAATTGAGTGTCATAGATCAAAAAGAACGCCCATCTCTTCATCTTTTAGAGATAACACTTGTTGTTGAGGACAGGGTTGGTATGCTTCGTGACGCTACCGCTGTCTTGAGTGCACACCATTGTAATATAGAGAAGGTTACTTCTGGTGTTGCTTCGGATAAGTTTGCCACGATTTCTTTCCTGTGTAGTTTTAAGGAGAAGGGGGTTCCTTCCGCGCTCGCAGTGAAACTTAAAAAAATTCGCGGAGTACGCGAAGTGGCCTATAGGACAGAAAGCAGTAAATAGAAAGTTAATTCTTAACTGTTGTGTATCTCCGATTGGAATTCAGATTCGGAGAATTTGGGTTCTCCCGGATCTAAGTTTTCCTCATGCATTGGTTCTGGCTCTCGTCCTTGTTCTTGTTGTGTGAGAAGTGGTTGTGCGATGAGGCGTTCTATAAGCTCCTTTAGCTCTTCGTCGGAATAAAAGGAGATGCTGATTTTTCCTTTCTTTCCCGTTCGTTCCACCGAAACGGGTTTCCCGAATACGGCCTCAAGAGAGCGTTCGAGTTGCACAATCGCTGGGTCTATATCAATTACTCGCTGTCTCCTTGATTGAGGAGACGAAACAACTGCCTGGAGGCGGTTTACAACGAGCTCTGTTTCTCGCACAGAGAGATTTCTACTAAGAATTTCTGCAAGTATTGCGCGTTGTTTTTCCGGATTTGTTATTTTGAGCATGAGGCGTGCGTGGGATTCTGTGATTTTCTTGTCCTCTATCGCCTTTTGCGCCTCATAAGGAAGTTGTAATAGACGTATGGTGTTTGAAACGGCTTCCCTGCTTTTTCCCATACGGTGACTTATCTCTCTTTGTGAGAGTCCAAACTCATCAGAGAGACGTGCATATGCGCGGGCCATTTCTATTGGACTTAGTTCCTCGCGCTGTAGGTTTTCTATGATTGCCATTTCGAGCTTCTCTCGCTCCTCCCTACTTTCCTTGATGACCGCGGGAATGTGTTCGAGGCCTATCTTCTTTGCCGCAAGAAGGCGTCGTTCTCCTGCAATGAGTTGGTATTCTACCTGAGTTCCCGTATCAATTTCTTTTTCTACCTTTGAAACAACAATTGGTTGGAGGATGCCATATTCTTTGATGGATTCAGCCAATTCGCCGAGTGCGGTAGGGTCAAAATGTCTTCTTGGCTGATAGGGGTTTGATTTTACTTTTTCCGTCTCGATCCAAAAAACCGGCTCTTTAATTGGTTCTTCGTAGAGTTGAGGATCTAATACATAGCTTACTTTTTCGAGAGCTATATTAGGGCTTGCAAAAATAGGTATTGGTGTGCCCTCTTCCGCTATTGTCTCTTCACCTTGTTCACTAGGGAAAGCTCCGAAGTTTTCAAAAGAATAGCCGTGAGGGTTATACGCAGTATTTTGTTGGTTTGTATTTTCGAAATGGTAAGATTGCTCACTTTCTTGTGGGGTTGGGGTAATGTCTTGATTTGCGTAATTGTAGAGGTTATTGGAGTTGTACTCCATGTTGTTTTAAGGTTTGTAAATGTTTGTTTGTAATATGTCCTGTGCGTAGTGTTTTCCAGGGAGTCTGTGTGAGATTCACGATTGTGGAAGGTGTAATATGTGTCCCACATTTTCCTTCAAGTATAAGATCGGGGTAGTGTTTTGCTGTTTTAAAGTATGCAAGCACTTCGTTTGCTGTTGTTGCTGGGGGCATTCCTGCTGGATTTGCGCTTGTTTGTGCGAGCGGGTTTGGATAGGTATGAAGGATTTTTGCCGTGAGCGCATGTTTTGGTGTTCGTAACGCAATCGTGTTTTTTGAAGTGACTCTTCGGTCGATGGTTGCCTCCGGGTGTAGTGGTAGGATCGCGGTGAATGGTCCTGGCCATACTTTTTCTAGGAAGTTCACGTGTTCTATGGTGTGTGATGTGATATTCTTTGCTGCATCGATATTTTTTACAAATACAGGGAGCATTTTCTTCTCATCCCGGCCTTTTATTTGAAAAATTTTAGAAACTCCTTTCCTGTGTGTCGCATCTGCGATAAGCCCATAGACCGTGTCTGTCGGAACGGCGATTACTCCCCCATTTTTTAATATAGCAGAACAAAGCTGTAAAAGAGCTTGTTGTGCTTCTCTACTTTTTATTGTACCCCAGTTCATATCATTTTTCTACCAGAGTCTTATCCTCTTGTGCATCTTGTTTTTATCCTGTTGGTATGGTGTTTTATATTATATTGACGTAGTAATGTGTTTGTGCTATCAATATTTTGTCATTTCCATTTTGGGGTGACTATCTCAAAACGAGGAGGCTGTTCAATGGACAGTGCCAAGGATTTGGAAGCAAGACTAAGGGCGCTTGGGGGTCAGCTAAATCTGAGTGATTTTGGTCCCTTGGGGTCTCCGCAGGGGCATACAAGTCCCGATATGAATCAAGTGATGGCACAGCTTGGAGTTGCTCAGCTTCAGCAGTATATGCCACTTGTCGAAGCTTTTGTTGGTCTTGGAAAAGATGAAATTCGCAAGGTGCTTGCACTGATCCTTGGTGCCGGTGCCGACGTGACTGAGGGATTGGAGCCAGAGCTTGAGAGAGTTGCTCAACTTCGCGCGAAGGCCATTGGGCGGGCTTATAAGGCTCTTCAGGCTGAGGGATTCTCGAAGTCCCAAGCGTATAGGATTCTCCTTGCGCAGATCAAGCCAAATGGTTTCGGGGATGCGCTTCAGTCTGCGCTTAAATCAGTTCCACAAGCATCGTCTTCTCGTCGGAAGTAGTACTTTAGGAAAATAATATTATTTTAGACCGCCCAACGAGGCGGTTTTCCTATTAGGACTGAGACGAATACTCTGGGTGTAAGTTCGGAGAGGTTCGTTTAATAAAAACAACCCTTTTTGCCAGGGGTTGAGATTCTTCACCGTTTTGGTATCTTAGAAAGACATATATGCCGAGGTGGCGGAATGGCAGACGCAATGGACTCAAAATCCATCGATCGCAAGGTCATGAGGGTTCGACTCCCTCCCTCGGCACCACTTGTTTGGGATTATCTCTTGTATGATAAAGGCAATTCTTGTCGATGCGGGTGGGACACTCTTTTTTGTTGATGGGCACAATGATTCCCTCTTGGATTTTATTCGTACACACCAGAAGGAGTATGTTTTTTGCATTATCTCAGACACTGAGTTAGATCTCGAAGAAACGTTACGTTTTTTTAAAATACGTGATTTATTTCAGTTGGTGCTTACTTCGGGAATAACGGGGCTTTCTAAAGAGAAGCCGGAGATATATCAGTTGGCGCTTGAAAAATTGGGTGTGAGGCCGGAAGAGGTCCTTTTTATTGACGATCGCGAGGAATTTATACGCGTTGCAAGTTCCTTGGGGATCCAAACTATTCGATATACAACTTCAGAAGCATTATTTGCAAATATCGAGGAAGGGTTGGCAAAAAAATAACACGAAACATTGACTTTTTGTCTTTTGTGTGGTAAATTTTACCCAATGCGATCGTGCCTGGTTGCATTGTTCCTGAAGGGGGCAAAAGATGCAGACGACTACTACCAATAAGTGGGAGAGTCCGAGAGGGTTTGAGCCACACATTGCTTATTTACAGAAACTGATAGCCCGTGACACGAAACCTTTTTGGTTTACCCTCTATCTTTTTCCGGCTGTTGTGCTTTTGGGGTATTTTTATGGAATTGTAGGCGTTATGTGGGGGTTGGCAATTAAGGCAGCTGTAGTTCTTATGGCCATTGGAATTCGTGAGGAGGAAAACAAACGTCTCCTAAGAATATGGCTGGAGGCGATTAACCAATCTTAGTGCGAGTGCGAGTGAAATTCACTCGCTTTTTTTGTTTTCAAAAATATTTAGTTGTGTTTTTGGATCTATGGTGAGGCAGACTTTTTTGGGTTCTGTTGCGGTTATAAAACAAAGTTCGTAAGCACAAAGCGCGATTGCGCCACTTGGAAATTTTGTGTGTGATCCATATTTCGCGTCTCCTACAATAGGGTGGCCGAGGTGAGATAGTGTTGCTCTAATTTGGTGGAATCTGCCCGTATGGAGTTCAATCTCGATTGTGGTGCGGCCACTTTCTCGAGAAAGCACGGTGTAGGTAAGTGATGCTTTTTGCGCGCTTGGTTTTGCGTGGTCATACACGAAAGCTTTCCGCAGTTTCTCTACTTTTTTGATATACACTTCCACCATTTTCGAATCTTTCTCTAGATTTCCCTCTACCATAGCTGCATATTTTTTTGATACTTCGCGATTGCGAAATTGTTCACTAAGTCGGGATGCTCCCTTTGATGTTTTTGCATAGAGCAGTATTCCGGAGACTGGTCTGTCGAGGCGATGGATGAGACCGAGATATACATTGTGTGGCTTGGAGTATTTTTTCTTCAAATATTCTTTTACGGTATCCATGAGTGAGAGTGTTCCTTGCGTGTCGCTTTGGGCGAGGGTCCCTGCGGGTTTAACTATGGCAATAAGGTGGTTGTCTTCGTAGAGGATGTCTAGTGTTTCGCTTTTCATATTGTGTTACACGTTTCTCCATCGAGCAAAGATTCCACAGGGAAGGAGTCTCTTTCCTGACGATTCACGAATTGTAAGCTCTCCCGATTCGATTTCTCCTCCGAGACGTCTTATTAGATCTTCCAGGTTATATCTATACGCAAGTTGTGAGTATCCGGATGCATATCCGTTAAGAAGGAAGAAGAGTGGTGATGATGAGAGAAGTTTTTTGCATTCATCGATGAACGCAACGAAGTGGTCTTCGATTTGCCAGACGTTTCCTTTGGGTCCTCTTCCGAATGCGGGTGGATCCATAATAATACCATCATATGTATTTCCTCGTTTGATTTCCCTTCGTACAAAATCTTGCGCATCGTCTACGATCCAGCGAATTGGTTTTTCGCCAAGTTTTGAAAGCTCTACATTGTCTTTTGCCCAACGAATTGATGATTTTGACGCATCTACATGGCACACCTTGGCGCCTGCTTGGGCGCAGGCGAGAGTGGCGCCCCCCGTATAACCAAATAAGTTAAGAACCG
>CAYLXU010000026.1:0-11777 GCA_964388055.1 uncultured Candidatus Saccharibacteria bacterium
TATCCCTTATTAAGATCCCAGTCATACTCTGGATATCTTTTAGAAAGACGGGTCATAAAAGAGTCCCTCGAGTGCTTTGCAATAACAGATGCAAGAGCTACAGAAAATATTCGTTGATCTCCCTTAACATATGTCTTTTGTTGCTCTTTTGGATGTTTTGTGGCAAAAAGCCCTCCATCAAATACCACAAAAAGAGAATCGCCGTAATATTTCTTACATTTGTTCACAAGCATATTGCAACCCCAAAGACCGGCACGATAAATATTTTTAGTGTCTATCATGTTTGGAGATACATCTTGTAAGAGATGTGGAATTTGCAATTCTTTTACAGCACCGAAGATTTCTTTCCTTTTATTAGCAGAAAGCTGTTTTGAGTCTTTTACCCCAATAATTTTTTTAATCTTCTTGAAATCCTCCTTAAATAAAATTACTGCCCCCAACACCATCGGTCCGACTAAGCTTCCACGCCCAACCTCATCAATACCAACTACAGCATCAAAACCTTTGCGCCACAAGCTTTTTTCCAATTTTAGATCCATGATAATATAAATGGAAAATATAAATCTCAAAGTTAAAAATTAAGGTCTGAAATTTACTAAAGAAATTTCACATTTCCACAATTTTGCATTTTGAGTTTTGAATTTTTATTTAGAGCATATGCGCTTTACGCATCTCCATGTCCATAGCCATTATAGCCTTTTAGACGGTCTTCCAAAAATAAAAGACCTGGTGAAACGCGCCTCCGAATTAGGGATGGATAGTTTGGCCATTACTGACCACGGCAACCTTTATGGGGCGATAGAATTTTATAAAACTGCTACAAAAGCTGGCATTAAACCAATTATCGGCGTTGAAACGTATATCGCTCAAGGAAGCATGCACAATAAGCAGCCCGGCATTGATGATAAACGGTACCATCTCACCCTCCTCGCCCTCAATACCACCGGCTATAAAAATCTTGTGCGGCTCGTTACCAAGGCGCAACTTGAAGGATTTTATTACAAACCACGCCTCGACAAACCAACACTACAAGAATTCCACGAAGGCATTGTGGCGCTCTCTGGCTGTCTTGGAGGGGAAATTCCAAAAGCAATCCAAGGAAATCATCTAGACGAGGCGGAACGTCTCATTTACGAATATCAAAATATCTTTGGAAAAGAAAATTTTTATCTTGAACTGGGATCGCAAATTACTATTCCTGAACAAAAGAAAGTAAACGAAGCTCTTGTGCGGCTCTCCCAAAAAACAGGAGCAAAAATTGTCGCAACAGGAGACTTGCACTACCTCCACGAAGACGATCGAGAAGCACAGGATATCCTCGTATCTGTTCAAACCGGCAACCAAGTAGGAGACGAAAATCGTTTTACCATGAAGGACATGAAACTCCACATGCGATCTGCCGAAGAAATGGCCACCCTCTTCCCAAACCAACTAGAAGCCATATCAAATACCCAAGAAATAGCCGAACGGGTACAGATAGAATTAGATCTCGGAAATTGGACGTTTCCGAACTTCACCATACCTGAAGGAACTACCTACGATAGCGAACTTAAAAGACTTGCTTATGAGGGGATCGCAAAAAGAAGACTTGAGCCAACGGAAGATCTTATCAAAAGGATAGAATACGAACTGGATGTCATCAAAACAAAAGGATACTCACCCTATTTTCTTGTAGTTGCTGACCTCTTAAGAAGTGCCAAGGAGATGAATATTCTCGCCACCACACGAGGATCGGCCGCCGGATCAATGGTGTCCTATCTTACAGGTATCACTACAGTAAATCCAATTGAGTACCAGCTTCCGTTTGAACGTTTTTTAAACCCCGAACGTCCCTCAGCACCTGATATCGATATGGATCTCGCGGATAATAAACGCGATCAACTAATTGAATACGCGAGACAAAAATATGGTCACGACCACGTTGCCCAGATTGGTACGTTTGGAACCATGATGGCACGAGCAGCTGTCCGAGATGTAGCTCGCGCCTTAGGATACCCCTACTCAACAGGAGACAAAATTGCCAAACTTATTCCCATGGGATCTCAAGGATTTCCCATGACAATCGATCAGGCACTCAACATAACTCCAGAATTATTAGAACTCTACAACAGTGATGAAGATACAAAGCGAATTATAGACCGCGCAAAAAAGCTTGAAGGATGTGCCAGACATATTTCTGTACATGCCGCCGGGGTGGTTATCTCCGCAAAACCGCTGTGGGAATATGTCCCTCTTCAACTAGACCCTAAGGGGGGCAAGATCATTACCCAATATGACATGGGGGCAGTAGAAGATGCTGGCCTTCTTAAATTCGATTTCCTTGGAATTAGAAACCTCGCCATCCTCGCTGACGCGGTAAGACTCGCCAAAGAAACGGTAGGTGCAGACATTAACCTCGATCACATTCCCGTCAATGATAAGAAAACATTTGACATGCTTGCACGTGGAGAAACCATTGGCCTTTTCCAGCTAAATGGCGATGGCATGACACGATGGCTTAAAGAACTTAAACCTACGGTAATTCGTGATCTCAACGTAATGGTTGCGCTCTATCGACCCGGACCGATGGATAATATTAATAACTACATTGCGCGCAAACACGGTACTGAACCAATCACATACCTACACCCCAAAATGGAAGGCTTTCTTTCTCAGACGTTTGGAGTACTTGTCTATCAGGATGACCTCCTCATGACGGCAATAGAGCTCGCAGGATACTCATGGGGCGAGGTGGATAAATTCCGCAAGGCGGTCGGAAAAAAGATCCCAGAAGAAATGGCAAAACAACATGTTAAATTCGTGGAAGGGTGTGGAACATATAGTGGCATATCAAAAGAAAAAGCAGAAGAAATTTGGAAACTTTTCGAACCATTTCAAGGTTATGGGTTCAACAAAGCTCATGCGGCAAGCTATGGATTTGTCGCATATCAAACAGCTTACATGAAAGCAAATTATCCAGGAGAATACATGACCGCGGTTCTTACAGCCGAATCTGGAGATACTGAAAAAGTTGCAGAAATTATTGCAGAATGCACACGCATGGGAATCCC
Source organism: uncultured Candidatus Saccharibacteria bacterium (assembly GCA_964388055.1). GTDB lineage: Bacteria > Patescibacteriota > Minisyncoccia > UBA6257 > JACRHW01 > CAYLXU01. The sequence goes on from CAYLXU010000026.1 coordinate 3,051, forward strand.
CGTCCTTCCCCCTAACATTAATGAAAGCGTCGGGCAATTCGCGCTCATTAAAGGAAAGGACGGGGCGGGAGACTCTATACGCTTCGGTCTCTCGGCAATTAAAAATGTGGGTGCAAACATTATTGAAGCCATTGTTCAGGAGCGGGCATCGCGGGGCCCTTTTGCCAATATCGAAAATTTCCTTCAACGAGTAAACCATAAGGATCTTAATAAAAAATCTCTAGAATCGCTTATCAAAGCAGGGGCGCTTGATATGTTCCACGCAAGAAACGTCCTTCTTGAATCAATTGATGCCCTCCTTGCCTACGCAAGCGAAATGAAAAAAGAATCGCAAAGTGCCCAAACCACACTCTTTTCAACCGAAACATATATGCCAAAGCTGAAATTAAAAGATGCCTCCCCACTCCCCTTGCGACAAAAACTTGCATACGAAAAAGAATTAATAGGACTTTATATATCAGGACACCCTCTTGAGGAATTTAGAGAGCGTTTAGAAAAATCGAAATTCAAAACCATTAAAGATCTAGACTCCGTCCATGAAGGAGAGACCATCAAGGCAGCAGGAATTATTTCGACAACAAAAAAAATACTCACCAAAAAGGGGGACGCTATGCTGTTTGTTGAAATAGAAGATTTTACCAATAAAACAGAGTTAATTGTTTTTCCAAAGTTACTTGCGAAAACAAATGGATTGTGGCAAAAAGACCAATGTATCATGTTTCTTGCAAAAATAGACAAACGAAGCGGAGAACTAAAATTACTGTGTGAAGAAGCAAAGTTATTAACAAATTAATTTTAAATTCCAAAATCTGAATTTTTATTGCTATGAAAACAAAAAAAACGGAAGATAAAAAACTAGACGAAATTCGCCACTCTTTGGCCCACCTTCTCGCAGCCGCTGTTCTTAAAAAATTTCCTGATGCAAAATTAGGAATTGGTCCGACAATCGAAAATGGATTTTATTATGACTTTCTTCTTCCTAAGGGACTTACCCTTGAGGATCTCAAAGAGTTTGAACAAGAGATGAAAATACTGGTTCGCACGAACCTCCCCTTCAAAGGAGAAAAGGTAGGCAAAGAAGTGGCCAGAAAATATTTTAAAAAACAGCCCTTCAAGCTAGACCTCATCAAGGAATTTGCAAAAGAAGGCAAACAACTCACGGTATATCATACGGGGTCTGTATTTTTCGATCTCTGTCGAGGGGGGCATATAAAAAACACAAAGGAGATAGACCCGGATTCGTTTACGCTCACCAAGATCGCCGGAGCATATTGGAAAGGCGATGAAAAAAAACCTCAACTGCAACGTGTATACGGTCTTGCATTTACAACCAAAGAAGAACTCGAAGCCCATCTTCACATGCTTAGTGAGGCAGAGCGACGCGATCACAAAAAACTCGGACCCCAACTCGACCTCTTTACCTTTTCAGAGCTGGTAGGAAGCGGGCTCCCCCTCTTTACTCCTAGAGGCACAGTAATACGGGAAAAGCTTGAAGAATTTGTTCAATCACTTCAAATTCCCATGGGATATGAACGCGTACGCATCCCCCATATTACCAAGAAAGATCTCTACGAAACTTCAGGGCACTGGCAAAAATTCAAAGATGAGCTTTTTAAAGTAACGTCACGAGAGGGGCACGAGTTTGCTCTCAAGCCCATGAACTGCCCCCACCACACTCAAATTTATGCCTCACGCAAACGCACCTATCGCGAACTCCCCCTCCGTTATTCTGAAGTAACAGCAGTGTACCGCGACGAACAATCTGGGGAGCTTGGAGGACTTTCACGTGTACGCATGATAACCCAAGACGACGCCCACATCTTTTGCCGCATGAGTCACATTGAAGAAGAGGTACTCAAAGTATGGGACATTATTGATGCATTCTATACCACCTTCAACATGCCTCTCACTGTGCGATTTTCTCGTCACGACCCAAAACAGTTCTCAAAATACCTAGGCACCCCCACAATATGGAAAAAGGCAGAAACCCAACTTAAAGCGGTCATTAAAAAACGTGGGGTAACGTATATCGACGGACTTGGAGAGGCTGCAATGTACGGCCCAAAAATCGACTTCATTGCAAAAGATTCGTTGGGACGTGAGTGGCAACTTGCAACGATCCAACTCGACTTTAATCTTCCAGAACGTTTCAACCTTTCCTGTGTAAACGAAAAAGGGAAAGATGAACGCGTTGTTATGATACACCGCGCAATACTCGGATCCGTGGAGCGTTTTATGGCGGTCCTCATCGAACACTATGCAGGTGCATTTCCTGTGTGGCTTGCCCCGACTCAGGTTGCAATCTTACCTGTAAGCGAAAAACAGCGCGAATACGCCGATTCTGATGCCGCACAGCTCAAGGAGCGCAACATCCGTGTTTCTCTTGTAGATAGTAATGAAACTCTTGGAAAACGCATCCGAGAAACAGAACAACAAAAAACCCCTTACATTCTTGTTGTTGGAGACAAAGAAAAAGAATCAAACTCAGTCTCGGTTCGCAGACACGGAAGAGGAGATGAAGGAACGATGATAGTAGGAACATTCATCGATCGTATCATAGAAGAAACCATTCACCGTGCGTAAATGCAAAAAGCCCGTATAGGGCTTTTTTGTTGTGTCGTCATTTTGAAATAACACGCTTCGCAAGCGGTGTTGCAATGCCACCGGCAATACTCAATACCGCAAAAACAATAAGTGTACGAAAATAGAACTCTCCCGGTGATGCAACAAGCTCCAGCACAAGGGCAAGTAGTAGCAAAGATGCAAGAACATCTGCACAAACACTTCCACCCACTAACCAATTCACCAATGTACGCCCATCAAGCATTTTAAGAAGTGTCGCCGCATAGCTGCAGGCAACCGAAAGAATGAGAGTTGTAAATACCGCCTTGAGGTATCCATCACCGCTGGGCATTTCCCCCCAAATAATATTAAGGAGCAAAGCTCCGGCAACCAAGGAAGAACCGACCCCTAAAGAAGTCACGAGACAAGAAACATCTTTTCTGAACCCACACTCCCCAAGTCCAGAGGAACCAAAAGCAACTAGACTACCAACCCCCAAAACTATCGTTGTAAGGAAAATTTTTATCTGCAACTCATCAAACGTACCAAACAAAAAAACAAGAATAGCATAAAGCGTCGAAATAGAGAGTGCAGCAAGTCCAGCTCTATACAATCGCTGCGCAAGCATATGACGAACCTCCTTTTCAACAAACTGAAATTGTTATACCATGTAACCCTATGAAGTCAACGCACCACACTATTGTTGCCGTAGTGGGACCAACGGCATCTGGGAAGTCTGACCTTGCTGTTGAAATTGCGAAAAAGATGGGTGGAGAAATCATCTCAGCCGATTCGAGACAAGTGTACCGTGGAATGGATATAGGAACAGGGAAAATCACCACACAAGAAATGCAAGGAATTCCTCACCACCTCCTCGATGTCGCATCCCCAAAACGACAGTTTACCGTAGTCCAATATCAAAAACTTGCAAACCAAGCAATCAAAAAAATCTTGGAAAAAGGGAAAGTTCCTGTTTTGTGTGGTGGAACAGGACTCTATATTGATGCGGTACTTGAAGGATGGCAATTTCCACACGCAGACATTAACAAAAAGTTGAGAAAAGAGTTGGAGAAAAAATCGACAGAAACATTATTTTTAGAACTCAAAAAACTCGATCCAAGCTTTGCAAGGCGGATAGACAGACATAATAGACGCAGACTTATTCGCGCCCTCGAGATTCTCCAATCGACACAGAAAAAAATAGCACCCCTGAAGAAAAAACCCTTGCCCTATCAAGTGCAATATGTCGGCCTTTTTCCGAAATGGGACCTCTTAAGACAAAAAATGTGCAATCGCCTTGAATCACGCCTCAAAGATGGAATGATAGAAGAGGTGAAAATGCTTCACGAAAAGGAACGTATTTCATGGAAACGTTTAGAGTCGTTTGGTCTTGAATATAAATTCATCGCACAATATCTTCAAAACAAAATTTCATATGAAGACATGAAAATAGCCCTTGAAAGAGCCATTTTCCAATACGCAAAACGTCAAATGACGTGGTTTAAGAGAAATAAGAAAATTACTTGGTTTAAGATCTCCTCTGAAGCTCTACAACGGTTTTAATTATTGTTCAAAGCGCCCCTTAGTTGCGCTATTGCGACCTCCTTTTCCTCAATAAATTTTTCAAGCCTATCTCGTTCTTCCTGGAGAGGAACAAGGGCAGCCAAGACACCTAGATCAATCTCGGAACTGGGATCTTTTTTAAGTAAATCCTGCGCCTTTGTGTTTTGGGCATCTATTCGTGCAAGAATACCGTTAAGCTCAAAACGTTTTCCTTCGACCTCACGCTCAAGCCTTTGTATTTCACGTTTGGTTATTGCACGTACATCTTCTTTTGTTTCACGCTTAAAAGAAAAAGATTCGTTCATAGATTTTATAGATATTTTTTTAATAACTCCTGGGCAACTGCGGGGTTAGCAGCACCCTTTGTTTTTTTCATAAATTGACCAACAAGGAATTGAAGCGACGCCTCTTTCCCCTTCTTGAAATCAGCCACCGCCTGAGGAAATTCCCCTATTATTTCCTGCGCCACACTTTCAAGCGCTCCCACATCGCTCACCTGTCTCAACCCCTTCTCTTCGATAATCACCTGACACTCGGCCCCAGTTTCAAACATCTCTCTCAAAACATCTTTTGCGACCCGGCTTGATATCTCCCCCTTTCCAAACAAAACGACAAGATGACCAAAATTCTCTGGGGTAATCTTAAGTCCACCCCATCCAATCGCATCGTGGTCAAGAAGGCCATAAAGATCTGAGACAAGAAAATTGTAGACCAGCTTTGATATTTTTTTAAAATCTATGCCATGATCAAGCTCACAAGCCTCCGAAACGCTATGTTCAAAAAATTCAGAAACTTCTTTATTTTGTACCAACAATTCAGCATCCTTGAATTCAAGCGCATATTCCTTCTGTATTCTCTCAAGCCGTGCGACAGGCAACTCTGGAAGGGACGTCGTCAGATCCTCAATACGAATATCCTCAAGAACCATGTTCCCCAGCGAGTGTTCTCCTACCACAAGAGGAGCAATATCGGGCTCAGGAAAATAACGATAGTCATGCGCCGACTCTTTCTTCCGCTGGGAAAATGTTTCTCTCTTGTTTTCATCCCACCCACGCGTCTCCTGAACAACTTTCTTTTTTTTGTTTAGGAGCTCTGTCTGCCGTTCCACCTCATAACGAATAGCATCCCCCACCGCACGAAAGGAATTTAGGTTTTTTACCTCTACCTTAGTACCAAACTCTTTCTGCGTTTCGGGACGCACACTAATATTTGCCTCCACCCTCATCTGCCCCTTCTCCATGTTTGCATGAGAAACTCCTAAATAACGCAAGAGAAGCTGAAGATTTGAAGCAAAAGCCTCTGCCTCGTCAGCGCCTTGAATAACCGGCTCTGTTACAAGCTCCATAAGAGGAACCCCGGCACGGTTATAATCCACGAGAGTGTGAGTTTTATCGGGACTGTGGGACAATCTTCCTGTATCCTCCTCGAGATGGATTCTGTGAACTGCAAAAGACTTCTTCTCGCCTTTTACATAACAATCAAGAACGGCGTTTTTTATCAACGGTTCGTCGTATTGGGAAATCTGATACCCCTTTGGAAGATCCGGATAAAAATAGTTTTTTCTATCAAATTTTGTAAACTTCGCAATTTGCCCTTTTAGTGCCATACCAACACGAAGAACATGCATAATTGCTTTTTTATTTGCGGTAGGAAGTGTACCAGGATGTCCTACACAAATCGGACACACATTAATATTCGGATGAATCTCATCCGCGTTTAAACAATCGCAAAACATCTTCGTCTGTGTCCGAAGTTCCGCGTGAACCTCCAAACCAATCGTAGGTATATATCTCATATATATTGAATAGTATAAGAAAGAAATGGAAAAATTACTACCTCGTCTTGAATCTCGGAGTTTACCATGAAGCTAAAATAAAAAACGAGAGAATCTCTCGCTTTCATAAAAATTAACAAGAACGCATCAAATGGAAACGCACTGTTTCTATGATTTCCTTATGGAGATCCTCCTTTCCTCTTCCACCGTCCAATACCACAACTATTGTTTCTTGTGAAAGCTGCCGAGCAAGAAAAGCATATGCCTCGCGCACGCGCTTTAAGTATTCACCTTGTTCGTAAATATCAATTGTCTTCCCTGAAAATTCTAATCGCGCCACTGCCTGCTCCGCAGGCATGTCAAACACAAAAATAAGATCGGGCAAAATATAGGAAAATCCGAGAATTTGTTGATGCAAACGAACAATATATTCCAATGCCGCCGGATCAGAGTGCGCAGCAGCATAATATGCGTGCGTAGAAAGATTGAATCGATCCTGCACTACGATTTTATGAGCGGCGAGTGCCGGCAAAATTGTTTGCCGAATATCCTCAAGGCGGTCCAAAACAAAAATCTGTTGACGCTCCTCTTCTGTAAGTATATCTCCACGAACTATCTTTTGAAGCAGCGGATGAAACACGCCAAGATCTCCCTCAACCAAATGCCGCTCGGCCTCCAAAATCCAATCAGAAGGAACTTCTCGCCTCTCGATAAGGGCGCGGATCATCCTCCCAAAGACACTTTGTGAAGGTTCTCTGTTTAAGAGTACATCGGAAGTAACATCTTTTGCCAAATGACTATGCAAAAGCTGAGCCTGTGTAGATTTTCCGCTTCCACTCAAACCTTCAAAAAGAATAAATTTCCCTTTTAATTGATGTGGTATCCCAAACATGATATACCTCCTTTTTTCTTATTGTAAAAAATCTACACACAGTATACCAGACCCAAACACAATCCAAAAGAAAAATAAAAACCCCCAAATGATTTGAGAGTTTTTATGTCCAAGGCATGTATTATAAGATTTAGTCAGTAACCTCGATACCCATACTTCGTGCGGTTCCTGCGATAACTTTTACCGCCTGTTCCACATCCTTAGTATTAAGGTCTTCCATCTTTTTTTCCGCAATTCGCACAAGATCGGCTTTTGTTACTTTTCCTGCCTTCTTTTTTCCTGCCGTGCCAGACCCCTTCTCCACACCAGCTGCCTTGCGCAGCATGTCGGATGCAGGTGGCGTTTTATATGCAAGATCAAAAGACCTATCCTCAAATACTGTAATAATGACAGGGATAATGTCTCCAGATTTTTCTCTCGTTTCATCATTGAAACGCTTCACAAACTCGCCAATATTAATTCCATGTTGACCAAGCGCAGGACCAACTGGAGGCGCTGGTGTCGCTGCACCAGCAGGGATTTGAAGTTTTAATGTTGTTTTTACTTTTTTAGCCATAATGTTTGAGAATCTAGATACTAGAATCTAATATCTAGAAGTAAAAATTTTATTCGTTCTTAATTCTAGACTCTTTAAATTTATACTTTCTTTACTTGTAAGAAGTCCAGCTCAATCGGAGTCTCCCGACCAAACATAGACACCAACACTTTAACCTTTCCACGCTCTTCGTCAATCTCACTCACCTTCCCATCATAGTCTTTAAATGGACCATCGCTGATTTTTACAATATCTCCCACAGAAACGTCTAGATTAAATCGTGGCTCTTCCATGCCCATCTTTTCCATAAACATATGAATTTCCGCATCCGAAAGCGGAGTTGGCTCCGTAGAATCCGCCCCCACAAAACCAGTTACACGAGGAGTGTTGCGTACCACATACCACGTACCCTCATCCATTACCATATCAACAAGAACATATCCGGGATAAATCTTCTCTTCGGTTACCTTTCTCTTTCCATTTTTGATTTTCACTTTCTTTTCTTTTGGAACAAGTACCGCAAAGATCTTGTCCTGCATATCAAAAGACTCGATACGCTGTTTTAAGTAACGCACTACAGCATCTTCATATCCAGAATAGGTATGAACTGCGTACCAATGTCTTTCACCTGATTTAGTATCTTGTGCCATATTATCTAATAAAATAGTTGGTAAGCGCATACACGAGCCCCGCATCAAGTGCGCCAAGATAAAGCGCAGTAAACGCCGAGAGCCCAATAACCACTAACGTATACTGGGTAAGCTGCTTTCGAGAAAGCCAGTTTACCCGTTTAAGTTCCAAATACACCTCTTTAAAGAATGGGACAATGCTCCCAAAAAATTTCTTCATACCAATTTTGTTTTACAAATAAAATGAGTACGTACAAAATTGAATATCCTGAAAATAACCAAATGATTATTTCGAAGGATTACAATTGCCATTTTTAAAAGCCCCGCGGGGCTCTTCTACTTATAGTAATAAGATACCCGCATTTTCCTATAATGTCAAGCTCTCAAAGTAGTTTTCGGGCAATACAGAAAAACATACACATTGCTGCAAAGAACTTTTCAGATTTGGAGAAAATGGGGGGAAAAAATGAATACTGGACTGAGGAATACTCAAAAATATTCCAAAGGAAGGACACAGCTTTTAACAAAGCAATTCGCCAAAGATAAAAGTTCTAAATGTCGAGATTTTTAACGTTTTGCGCGTACGCATTAATAAAATTCTTTCGAGGTGCAACATCCTCCCCCATCAAAATATCAAAACTACGATCTGCCGCCTCGGCATCCTCAACATCAATGCGCTTCAAAAGTCTTCTCTCAGGATCCATGGTTGTTTCCCACAGCTGTTCCGGATTCATCTCACCCAAACCCTTGTATCGGGAAATTCCTTTTTCTC
>CAYLXU010000027.1:0-10986 GCA_964388055.1 uncultured Candidatus Saccharibacteria bacterium
CCTTTTAGGCTACAAGGACACGGTGATCCTCCTGCACCTAAAAGATGATGGGGATGCAGTATTTAAACCAAAAAGCAAAGAACGATCTTTACGTAGTGAAGTTAAGGAGGGAACTTATTTTAAACGTGGACGAGCCGCATACCTAGTAGATCGATTCCTCAACCTTAATCTTGTACCTCCCACCACAATACGAGAACTCGATGGAGAAATTGGAAGTGTTCAAGAATATATTAGACACACCCCATCTCTTTTTGAACTTTCTGTAAAAAACAGGGAAAAGGCAGTGAAAAAGCAAAAAGAGAGGCTACTTGCCCTTTGGCTTTTTGATATCATAATTTGGAGCTCTGACCGACACATGGGCAATCTACTCATCGGAGATAATGTACACGCAATAGACAACGACCTAAGCTTTGGTGCGGATGGGCTAAGATACCTCAGACCGTACTATGACACCCCCATACCACCAAATATTATCGCCAATCTAGAACGTTTTACGTCCTCGCACATAAAAAAACAAATACTTCACAACATGTTATCAAAACTAATCCCACCTCAAGAAGCAAGCGCGTGTATATCCCGCATAGAACGTGTAACCCGTCTGGTTAAAAAGGGAGTTATTGCACAAAGAGAAAGGGGCATTTTAGAAACATTTTCTTAAATATGAAACAAGTTACTATTTACAAATTACAAGACGATGGTTCACAAACCACACTTGCGGTCTGCAAACTGATTGGAGAGTTTGTGGAATGTGAGGGCAATCAAATCTTTATTAACAACCTCATGGAAGATGGTATACGCGACTACGCGGAACTGGATCCCAACGCTCGCCTCTTCCCGAAAGACGGTGCTGAATTCCTAGAACAACTCCCCAACAATTTCCGATCTGGCTATCTTATGGCAGAGATAGAAGAATAAAGAAATCTACTTGCAATTATTTCTATTTGTGTTATAATCATATTGCCGGAGTGGCGGAATGCAAGGTAGACGCGCGGGCCTCAAGCCCCCGTGCCCCAAGGGCGTGCGAGTTCGAGTCTCGTCTCCGGTATATTTCCAGCCCGTCAATTGTGCGGGCCTTTTTGTTACCTAAAAACACTTAATAAGTCGTTTTTAGGTAACAAACCCTGAGCTTGTGGAATGATATTCAATATTTTTCTCGGCAAAATCTTGCTCAAAACAAAAACAATTGCTAAGATTTGTGAGAAAACAATCACGGAGAGGTGGCTGAGTTGGCCGAAAGCGCCTCACTGCTAACGAGGTAGGGGGTAACACCCCTCGTGGGTTCGAATCCCACCCTCTCCGCCAAAATCAGGAAACAAAAAACACCCTTCCGGGTGATTTTTGTTAACTAGTTTGTGAGAAACTGAGACAGCTCTTGTAATAAAGCTGGCTTTGGTCTAAACCCAGTAAACTCGTGCACCACCTTTCCATCCTTAAAAAGTTTAAGGTTAGGAATGCTCATGATGTTGTATTGTAAAGCAAGCTCTTGGTGGTTTTGGTCTTCTATGTCTAACTTTGCTATTTTGACTTTATCTGCAAGCTCTTCTGATACCTCATCAAGAACGGGTGCCATCATTCTACAAGGTACACACCACGGTGCCCAGAAGTCGACAAGAACCGGAATGTCTGCTTTCAAGACCTCGCTTTCAAAATTTTGACTAGTAAGTGTAATAACTTTGCTCATAATATAAAATTCTTAACGACCTTTCCGTTTAATTTACGAGTGCAAGCACCTTTTTTATATAAGAAACCTTGTCTTTCCTTAAACGGTATTGTTTTTCACGACCACACCTAACCTCCTCAACAAAGCCCCTCCTCTTCAACACACTAATGTGGTGGGAAAGAAGTGACTTCTTTATCCCTATCCCCTCCTTCAGGTCGCATCCACACAAACGATCAGAACACCCAAGAAGAGCATTCAAAATATTCAATCGTGTTTGCTCGAAAACCCAAAGATTCTTCATAGTTCAATATATATTAAACTATAACACCTCGGGAACAAATGTCAAAGATTTAAAAGAAAAACACCCGTATTGGGTGTTTTTCTCATTCATTTCTCTCTTTTATCTACCTCTACTGAAAAATTTCGATTTGAAGTGTTGTACGACACTTAGGACATTCGCAAAGAGAGGACGGCTATACATGCTTGTAGTAGGTGCTGAAGACTGGGTTGATTCGGTTGGGGTAGGCGAAGAAGTGGTTGGTTGAGAAGAGAATATACATGTCGATCCATTCCAACTCCCCCCTGACTGTGCACATGCAGTTGCTGGATCGTTTGTTCCTGTCGTTGGTTGCGTATTTGACTTACAACTACTCGTCCCAAAATCCCAGTATTGACCCGAAGGGCACGATGGATAACTACCTGATGTGGGAGAGGTATTTGTCTTACAAGAATTTGTTCCAGAATCCCAATACTGACCACTTGGACAAGAGGTATAGCTCCCGGTAGATCCGGAAGGGGATGTCCCCGTCCTTTGCTGACACGTAGTCGCACTGTAACTACCTTCAGAAGACGCATTAGAGTATTCTGCGCAGCGAGAGGTATCATTGTTTAACATACAGTACCCTCCCATGTCGTGGGCAAACGAAGAAGGGCATGAGCCACCTGAAGGGGGTGTCTGATAGGTTGAGCTCTGGCTTCCACAATCACCCGGACAAGACCCAGAACTCTCTCCATACTCACAAACACCATTTCCGTTACATGCGGTTGGGGAAGGGCTTGTTGTGTTATATGTTCCAGAAGAAGAACAACCAGAACGGGTACTCGTATCACCACTCTTCGCAGACTTTGTCATCTCAGCATTACAATATACACGAGACCCATCGGTATCGTTGTACATGTAATGACACCCGGATCCAAGAAGACTCACAAGTTCCGGAGAGCAAGTAGAAGAAGAGGGATATGTTTGTCCCTGAGATGAGTTCGCACAAGAACTCCCATCGAAATACTGACCAGAGGTACACGCTGCCGCCTTCCTACACTTCTCGGGATCTGGCATTCCAAAATCTACGCTTCCAGAATTTCCCGCATTTGGCATCCACACATTCGCGCTTTGGGACACATTGGCACACGCCGCCTTGAGCTGGTCTATTCGGCCAGAATCAGCATCTGCACGAACCCATGATTGTAACCCAAGAGAATTCCATGCTTGTTGTCTTTGACCGGATGGAGTCGGTTGAGGATACTCTGATCCCCACCCCGATTCACGTTCACATGTTGCAATATCAGATTGCCCTTTTGGACTTAGACTTCCCCATGGAGGAGGAATCTGTCCTGCATTAAGAAATTCCTGAATACGACGCGCATCCGCACCACTTCCAAGTCGCTCCATACACCCCATGAACCCAGAAGAATAATACATCCCTCCTCGATATTCGCGTCCAGCAGTAGGTGCTGGAGGAGGTGGTGGAGGGACAGGCTGACTGTATCGTACACCAAAACGTGTCTCACACTCCGCCGCAACCCCCTGACCGCTTCCAGGACCATTTGCATAACAATATTCCTTTGCTTCTTCTTGGGAATTTACTATCTTACCGTTTGTAAATTTATATGGGAAAGAAACCTGTTGTGGCACTGGAGGTTGCTGGTTATTTTGCTGACATGAGTAATACGTCCCACATTCCGGAGAAGAATATGCAATAACCTTTGTTTGACCTTCTGAGCACGAGGTTACAGTAGGAAGTGCCGGACAAATCCCAATTTTTTCTGTGGGACTAGGTTTCTCGCCGTATCCAGGAATAGGGGTGCAAACACCTGGAACAAAACACCCTTTAGCATCCCTCGTATCAGGACGATATTGGCCCGCAGGACAAGGCACTGGATAAGACACAGGACAGGCTTGTTGTTGTCTCTGGTAGGGGAACTGTTGTTCTAGGTTACGAGATTCAGGATTTGGTATTGATCCCCCAAAACAAAGTTCTTTTGCTTTTGCGAAATCACCGCCACTAATTGCCGCAAAGCATTCGGGACTAGGTCCTTGTTGCTCACCAAAAAACGGACGAGGATTAAACCCAGGCGGTATGAATCCCTGATCCTGAAATGGTCTTCCTTCCGGAAACCTAGAATCATTCACATCAGAAATCTGTCGTGGAGATACGAAAGGTTGAGAAAAAGATCGCTCAAGAGACTGGTTGTATTGCTCAAAACGACGCCCGACATCATCTTTGTTTATAACTCCCTGCTGCGCTCCAAACGCAAGACACTCTGGACCGTTTTCCGGCTTCGAACAATAGGCGCGACACTCGTTTTCGCTCTTACACCCCCCAGGACCACCTTGAGTTCTGAAGGTCTCTTCAATTTTTCCTCTGTTTCTTTCAAAGTCCTCCCCTTCACGAATGTGCCCTTCAATTTCGGCAACAATTTTCTGCGCCTCTGCAGTGGTGGCAATGGACTTAATCTTTGGCAAAGCTCGCTTCGACCCCTCAAAACACTTCATCCCTATTTCTGGATTAGACTCACCCTCTTCACACTGCTCGGGATCAAATCCGATTTCAGCTCTCATGATTTCATGAATCTGTTGCATTACAGAAAACCTTGCTCGTTCTTTTTCTGGAATATATTGCTCACACGCCTTAGGATTCCGACGACAATCATTAAAATTTACGTTTTGATTACCCACCGCAGACTCAAACACTCTTACAGCCTCATCAATAGCACCTTGCTCGGAAAACCCATTCTTCACCGCAAACTCACCACACGCCTTTGCAAGGGCAATATTTCTTGTTCGAAATGCGTGATCGCAGGCATCACGAATCGCATTTTTTCCAACTATTTTCCTTCCATCAGGAGCAATAAGTGTTAGATTGTCATATTTTTCTTGTACTCCCCTTCAACAGAAGCAACTTGGGCGCGAGCTCCTTTAAGCTCCTCGAGCCCTTCTTTTCCAAAAAAACGCTCGGCAATTTTTTCACATACAGCAGGAGATCCTGGACGCAAACATATCACGCCAACCTCCTCAGCCGTCTTAACGCCAAGCTCTGCATACTCACCAGCAGCAAGCGCCTTATCGAGTTGAATCGTCACGTCAACCTGTTCAACTCTTACAATGCGTTCTTGAGGAATATATGGACGCACAACGTCCTTTTTTTCCACAATACGCTTACTTGCATTGAGACACGCCACAAGCTGTTCACGAGTAAGAGACTCCGCAGACTGGCTGCACACTTGAAGATCTACCCCTTCTTTCCTCACCTCCTCAACAATTGTCTCGGCGGCACGAACACGCTCTTTAGTAACTCCTAATTGTTTCGCAAAGTTGGGATCTTTACTTGCAATTTGTTTTGCAACCTCAATAACCTTTTGCTCAAAATTTTCTACTGTTGCGCCTGAAAGTTCCTTCAAAACCCTGTCTTGAAACTGCTTTGCAAGCGTTTTTTGAGTTGGGCTATACACACCGTTTTCAACCGCGAGACTAATACAACGATCAAGATTGGCGCTACAAGACGCCTCGCATGCCGCTTTTGTGCTACAACCAAGCTGTTCGGCAATTGGTTTAAGCTTCGCGGGAATATCAAGATCAGCGGTCTGAGCAAACGCAAAAGATACGGAAAATACTCCCAAAAAAAGCGCTCCTGTAAAAAAAAGAATTGCCCTGACAATAGGCTCAGAAAACCCAAACGCGTAAGCCCGCTTTTGAGACCACTAGGTTGAAAAGAGATTGCACGTTTGCAAATTACTTATGAAAAAAGACGAAGAACTTTCACCAGAGTTGTATCACATCGCCCGGGAAAAAGGTACAGAAACACCGTTTAGTGGAAAATATTGGGATAGCCACGAACAAGGGATGTACAAATGCGCAGTGTGCGGAAATGAATTGTTTTCTTCCGACACAAAGTTTGATTCTGGCACAGGTTGGCCCAGTTTTACAGAGCCTGCAAACCTTGAACACATAGAATTGCGTGAGGATACAAGCAATGGAATAAAAAGGACAGAAGTAATCTGCAAAAAGTGTGGAGCACACCTCGGCCATGTCTTTGACGACGGACCAAGAGAAAGAGGTGGGAAACGCTATTGCATCAACTCTGTTTGTCTTGAATTGGAAAAAGAAAAGACCCCATAAAAGAGGTTTTATTATATAAATTGAAGCATAAGTGCGCGTTTCTCGGCACGTGTTGTATCCAACGCATCCTTCATATCGTGAGGATAGATCCATTTATGCCCTGCAAGTTCACCCTTCTGAAGAATAATTTTCCCTGTGCCGCTGTAAAAAAGTTTGAAGAAAAAGTATCGTTTCCCCTTCACAAAACCGCGTTTGTCCTTCCGCCCAGGCTCAGCAGCGAGGTCTGCACTTCCACAATAAGAAAGAAATCTCAGTTGATCCTTCCAAAGACCAACTTCTTCATTAACCTCACGATACAACGCATTGATTATGTTCTCATCCTGCTCAATTCCACCCTGGGGAAATAACCAATCATTCATATTCTTTGCAGACTGAACAACAAAAACTCTCCCCAATGCATCATAGATTACTGCGACAGCCACCGGACGAAATTCTTTCTGCTCGTGGGCATCCTGGACTTCTCGCAAGAGAGAAGAAGCAATCTTCTCTTCCTCTTCTCTTTGTGTTCTCCAAAACAACCAATATGCTTCTCTCCCTCGATTACTCAATCTCAACTCGTTGTAATCGGTATATCCCCACTGAGGAGTCCCCTCTACATAGCCTTCTTCGCGCAACCGTTGCACCACTCGCGAGGTAATTTGATAGTGCGTGCTTGAGGTAAACTCCTCTCCGGTATACCCAGAGGTATATACCGCAACCTCAACATACGGCTCTGGCCTTCGCCCCAAAAATAAGCAACGTAACGTACTGTCATTGTAGTTACCCACAAGAAGTCTTAAAACTTCCATTTCATCATCAATGGGAATGTCGTTTCCATAAGGTTTCGTATATGGCATACAATCCCCCACTTTTTCAAGTTACCGCTCTTACAATAGCGAATCGCAATAAAAATACAAGAGAAGTATAAAAGTTCAGCAAAATGAAAAGACACCCACGATGGAGTGCCTCTTTTTTACACCTTATTCAGTTTTTAGGAGTTCGGCGAGCTAGTCGCCCTTGCCGCGCTTGCCCTTCTTGTCGTTGGACTTGCGCTCTTGCCTCTCGGCGCGAGCCTCCTCCTTCGACTTCCGGGGACCGGAGCGCTTGGGACGCCTCTCAACGACCTTCTCCTTCGGCATCACGATGGTGCTAGCCACCACGACACCCCCGAAGATCTCGCGATGCTTCCTCTGAACCGTTACAGCCCCCTCTCCCTCGCCCTCGATGGTCTCGGTCGTCCCGAAAGAACCACCTGCGAAGGTCCTCGCCCCGATGGCATTTCTGCCAATCTCGGTAACGTGGACGTTCCGGGAAGTACGACCATCCCTCACGATGAGCTGAAGGCCAAGAGCCTCCTCAACGACGTTTCCGTCATCGTCCTTCTCCACGGGAACACGCCCCATGGTTGCCGGAACGAGGACGTTCACATCATCCATGTCCTTGAGGGACTCCTCTTCCTCCTTCTTCACCTCGAAGATGGGCTTGCCGTCCTTCTCGCCCACCTTCTCCTTCCAGCTCCGCGTCACCTTGGTCTGGAGGAACCGCGAGATACGCTGTCCCACCTCCTTCTTTTCGATGTTCTCGGCTGTGGCAGTCATTTGCGCACAACCTCCTTTCGTTTGATGTTGTAATGCTATCATAAAACGCAAAAAAAGTCAAGTGTTTTTCCCTCTCCAGAGGTACGGTAGAATAAGGAAGTCGCAAGACTAAAACAAAGCTTTAAAAATACTATGGGTAACAAATCTATTCTTCTTGTAATTTTAGCGCTCCTACTAATTGGGGGCGGGGTTTATTTCTATGCCCAACAAAAGGCAGAAACCGGACCACAGGACATTAAAGTAGGATCAGAAATACAAAAAGAGGACACCCAACAACCCTCTCCTTCCACAAAAACGAATCTTAAAAACAACATCATCACCTATACCGACTCTGGCTTTGAACCTAATTCCCTTAGCATCAACACAGGAGAAATGGTGACATTTGAAAACAGAAGCTCAAAAAACCTGTGGATTGCCTCCGCGATGCACCCTACCCACCGCGGATATCCCGGATCAGATATTGAAAAGTGTGGAACAGATAAGGCAATCGGCATTTTTGACGCTTGCAAGGGATTTGCACCCAACACATTCTGGACTTTTACCCTTAGTGAAAAGGGGGATTGGAAGTATCATAACCACTTGAATTCTCAACATTTTGGAGGTATTACCGTACAATAGCACGTCATGAAGGAATCTGTACCACAACCTGCGCAAGAAGGGAGAGAATCTCACGCAATGCTTCCCGAAATCGAAGAACTACGCGAACCCGCCAAAAGACTCCTAGAACAACTGCGCCCGCACCTTGAAAAGGGAGAATACCAACTCATCGTGGGGCACGACTCCTCTGGGAGGATTCCTACTCTGTTACTCCAACGAGTTATTAAGGAAGTGTATAAAAAAGGCGGACACAAAATCCCACCTATCGTGTTTTTTGCGCCACGATTACCTAATATGACAAAAGTTGAGTATGAGGAATATAAAGAAGCAGAGTCCCTCAAGATAGACCCATGGGCAAAATATGTTAAAAAATATATTCTTCCTTCGCTTCCTCAAGAAAAACCGATAAAAATACTCATCGTTACAGATACAGTCACAAGAGGAAATTCTATTCTTAATACCGAAAAAGTGCTCAAGACACTCGGAAGAGAGGATATTAGTGCCGATGTTGCAACTATTGGTCTTGATGGTTCAGCTCGAAACGAAAACACAAGAAATTGGCTAGGGAAAAAACTGGGCGGACAAATCTTTTATGGCCAGGGAATAACTCCTTGGATCTACCAAAAAGAAGAACTGAGTGGCGTACAACAGGCATATCCAAAATCTCAACCATTCGCAAATGTTTTGCGTGAACATCCAAAAATGACGCAAGAACGTAATCCTCAACGTGCACGAGAAGATACAGAATTACTCGCCAAAGAACTCCTCGAATGGTACGAAAGAAAATTTAAAGTTTAAAAATCAAAATGAAAAATGACAATGTAAAATTTAAAATGAATTGGTCTTAAAATCATCCCAAAGGGATACCATAATTTTACATTTTGAGATTTACATTTTGCATTTATTTAATACATACCGATTTCTCATATCGGTATTTTTCTTTCCCATCATCTATTACAAGCACAACTGAAAACTCTCCAGACTTATTATATGTATGTGCAAGAGAAAGATCCCTTCCCTCCGGCACCTTCTGCTCCTCCTCCTTTTCACCATCTCCCCAATCAACAATTGCTTTAAACTCTGTTTTTGTGGCCGTAACTACGCGAATCGCATAGCGTATCTCCTCCCCTTTGTCATAAAGCGGGCAAAACGTGATTGCAGCATCAGAAGAACGCCCAGAAAGAACCGCAGCCTTCTCCTCCGTAGAAAACTGGGTTTTTTCAAAAAAAATCACAGGCTCAACTAAACCAGATGCTTCCTCCACAACATCTGGGAGACGCTCTTCTACGCCCAAGGACTCCCCCAATGCACGAACTCCGCTCTCCACACTAGACCGCATTGCCTGATAAGCACCCTTGCGAACACTCTTAGAAATTTCATCAGTAAAAGGCTTTATATCATTTGCACGTTCATACACATAATCTCGTGTATCACCTAAAACGTTTCCCAAAAAAGATCCAAGCTTCGAAAAAATCATGCCCGTTTGTCCAGAAGAAAAAACCCCCATCTTCATGAAAGTAAAATACCCTACCACCATCAAAACAAGCAGAAAGAAAAACTTTTTCATATAAGAATTATCTTTATTATAACAAATATAGATAAACCCCGCTTTTCACGGGGTACCATTTTTTATCTTAGTGATCCTCTATCCATTCATTCGCTTCCTCATACATGCGTCTTACTTCTGGAGTCCACTGCGGATCAATGATCAAATTTCCGCAAGAACTCTTCAAATATCGATCTCCACGATGCCATTCATGCCCTACAATGTGGGTACGAACTTCATCTTCGTAATATTCATCACCGCTCATTTTCTCTCACCTCCATTTCTCTTCTTGCTTTTTAATGCCACTCCTTATCCGTTTTCAGAGGTATCAATGTGCCACCATGGATGCCGTATTTCATTCGTCCACCAAATATCTCCGGAACCGAATACGGGGTCGTCTTGATAAACCATTACGCCACCTCCTTCCGTGTGGGTTGAACACACAGAGCCTTTGCAATTATCACAATATTCAGATTCCCGTACTCCTTTTCGACTTTTACGATCAACTTTCTCACATATTCCATGTATTTCTCGCGCCTTTCCTCAGGCATCCAACTCGCATCAAACACGTTTGATACCTTGTCATAAAGCTTGAGGAGTAAAATTTCTTTCCCTCGTTCCCACACATGTTCCATCTCCTCCGCAGTACCACCATAGAATGTCATACCATCTACAAGCCGGCACACACGCTCCGAAACACCTAGCGGCATACCCGCAGTCGTATCTTCAAGAATATCGTGGTAAAAGAGCGCCTCAGCATAATCATATCGATCTTCCTCAGGAATCCCACTCTCATGAAGCACCATAAGACCACACCAGGTTGGATGAACCGCATACGGTGTCTTCCCATCCCATTTACGAACTCGCTTTTGAGGCGTCTTCGCCCATGCTTCGTGTGCGGCAAAAGTCTTGTAGATCGCGTTGATAATATCTTCGGCAGTTCTCATAGGGTGTCTCTCCTTATATATTTGTCATTGTGCTGCCCTCAGCATAATTCAAAAAGTACATTTTGTCTTAAAAATTTTACAAAATTGTAAACAAAAAAGGCCTGTAAGTACGATTTTATTGCAAAAACAATACATTTATGTTAATAAAAAGTGTAATATATGAGTACACTTTTTTATTTTATCTATGAATCCACAAGAAATTCTCTTAATCCCTATCCGTGGCAGGGTTTTGCCCCAACACTTCGCGGGCATGCACCAGGTTT
>CAYLXU010000028.1:0-10777 GCA_964388055.1 uncultured Candidatus Saccharibacteria bacterium
ATCTCCGCAAGGGTGGTAATACCCGCTCTTACTTTTTCTATCCCATCCTCAAAAATGAAACGGGTTCCCTGCCTCGCGGCAATCTCCCGCACCTCCTGCATGGAAGGGTGGCGCAAAATAAGATTTTGTATCTCCGGTGTTACACGAATAAATTCAAAAATAGCCGTTCTCCCCCGATATCCTGTAAACCCACACATCGCACACCCCTTGCCCTTATACAATGTAATTGATGCCGAAGGGAAAAACCGCACTGCATCTGGGGAAATTTTTTTAATATATGCGGAAGACACAACCTTGCTATATCTACAATCGAGACACACTTTTCTCACTAAACGTTGAGCACAAATAAGCTCCAAAACGGAGGAAAGGAGAAAAGGCTCCACCCCCATATCAAGGAGCCTCGGAATACCTGTAGCAGCGTCATTCGCATGGAGCGTAGTAAGAAGCAAATGACCAGTTAATGCCGCATTTACACTTATCTCCGCAGTATCCCTATCACGAACCTCTCCTACCAAAATAATGTCTGGATCTTGCCGCACAATAGACCGAAGCCCCTTTGCAAACGTAAGCCCGACATGTGGATTTACTTGCATCTGATTAACACCAAGAAGTTTGTACTCAACAGGATCTTCAATGGTGGTAATATTTACGTCAGGCTCATTGAG
Organism: uncultured Candidatus Saccharibacteria bacterium; assembly: GCA_964388055.1. Lineage (GTDB taxonomy): Bacteria > Patescibacteriota > Minisyncoccia > UBA6257 > JACRHW01 > CAYLXU01. Next base: position 666 of record CAYLXU010000028.1, read on the forward strand.
AACCTTCACGAGTGCATAAAGCGTAGTCGTCTTTCCAGACCCAGTAGGACCCGTTACAAGAATCATACCAAATGGTTTCTTAGCGATCTCAAGAACGAGGCGTTGTCCCTCCAGAGGCAAACCAAGATCACTTAATGTAAAACCGCGAACATATTCTGAAAGGATACGAATCACAACCTTTTCCCCATACACGGTAGGAGCAACAGAAATACGCATATCGGTAATACCACACTCCTCAGAGACATGACGAATAGCTCCGTCCTGCGGGGCAAGATGTTCATCAATACGTAAATGTGCCTGTACTTTTATTCGGTTTAAAATATTTTCGTAGTATTCCCTAGAAAGATGCCCAGCCTCCTGTAACACCCCGTCCACGCGAAAACGCACCACAATCTCCTCCTCTTGTGGTTCAAGATGAATATCTGAAGCGCGAAAAACTAAAGCATCATTAAAAATCTCTTCCAAAATTTCTGGCGCCACCTTTCTTTGACCTTCCACGATACGAGCAAATCGAGTCTCTAGAGGCTTTCTGTACACATTAAACACCGAATTAATATCCTCCGTAAGAGAAAAAGCCAAAAACCACATCACTCCTTCCAAACAATTCAAACAATGCCTCCATAATCCCTGGCTGCTTGGGCTCGTCGGTGGTTACCACAAACTCTTCTTTGGTGTCTTTGAATATCACCACACGAAACTTGCGTGCCAAAGATTCTGGAATTCTAAGTATCTGTTCTTTCGTGGGTACGTACGAATTTAGATCGGCATAACGAATCCCTGCCCACTCAGCAATTGCCTGCCCAAGCAAATCTTTAGTAATAAGACCCTGAATGAGAAGATATTCTGTTGCGGAGCTATGATGTTTTTTGGCAAAGTCCTCTGCCTTCGCCATGTCGGCTTCTGACACATAACTTCCGTCCACAAGGATGCTCCTTAGAGTCTGCGCATCAATATTCATGATGAATAAAAAATGCCTTAATATAGCCCACGACGTCCTCAATGGTCACGTTTGGCTTCACAAAGTATTCCAATACCCCAAACTCCGCGACCCTATCCTTATCCTCCTCTTGAGAAAGGTTAGTCACCACAACAACAGGAGCCTGAATCCCCTCAATCCGCATACCCCTCAATACTTCAAACCCATCCATATGAGGCAACACGAGATCCAATACTACAAAATCAACATGTCCTTCTCTTAAAATACTGAGTGCCTTCTCCCCGTCTTGGGCAATGAGGACCAAAAACCCCTCACTCTCAAGCTTAGATGACAACACACGAGCAATTGGCTTCTCGTCCTCGATGAGAAGAATGGTTTTTTGAAAATGCTTATTTTCCATTGCCTCAATTATAGCACAAAAACAAAACACGCCCTGTGTAAAGGGTGTGTTTGGCCAAATAATCAAAATTCCTTACTCCTCTGTTGCGCTTGCAGCCTCCTCTGCTCTCTCTGCCCTCTTCTCCTCAGTCTCTACCTTAACAGAATCAACCCCCATAGCACCCTCTTCTTCCATCTTTTTAATATCCTCCTCGCTCAATGGCTGTGAGACCGATACAAGGACCATCTCTGGGTCAGAAATGAGAGTAACCTGTGGAGAAAGCACAACATCTTTTGCGTGAATCTTGCTTTCAAAATCAATAAGCGATGCGAGTGAAATGGATATCTCGTGTGGAAGGTACTGTGGCAATGCCTCAACCTCAATTTCAGAAGCAACTTTAATAATCACTCCCCCGAGATTCTTTTCCACAGGGGCCTCATCAACAAACTCAACGGGAACCATTGTCTGGATTACCTCATCCAACGCGACAGCAAGCATGTCCACATGCAACACGCCACGAGAAAGCGAATCTTCTAATACATCATGAATCAATACCTGTTTCCTCTCCTCTTTTCCCTCAAGGTTGGGAAATACCAACTCAACCAACGTGTTCTCCCCGGCCTCCCTGTATACCTTTAAAAATTCCTTCTCTGGAAGTGAAAGATTGGTAGCCTCTACCCCCTTTCCATATATCACTGCAGGCACAAACCCCTCACGTCGCAAAGATGCGACAGATTTTCCAACCACATCTCTTTTTGATGCAAATAAAGTCAACATAAAACGTAAGTCAAAAATTAAAAATCAAAAGTCAAAATTAAAAATCAAAATTCAAAAGTAGTTTATTTTTTACTTTTGACCTGTATTTTTGCCTTTTGCCCTTTGAATTTTGAGTTTATATATTATACCAGTTTATTAAATAATTTCAACCTCTTTAGAGTTACCCTCCTCACCTCATCATAGGCGCTCCTCAAGAGCTTGTATGGTGCAACCTCCTTTACTTTTGACCCTAGATCTTCCTCAACACCCCTCCTCCATGCCACCCGCAACTCAGTATTGATGTGAACGATGGAAATTCCTGCATCTATCGCGGAAACAAACTCCTCATCACGGGTTCCTGAACCGCCGTGGAGAACAAGCGGAACTGTAGCAACCTCTCGTATAGCACCAATTCTTTCTGTATCAAGGTGCGGCTCTGAAACCCCTTCAAGCATTCCGTGCAAATTTCCAACCGCGGGAGCAAAAAGATCTACTCCTGTCTCTTTTATAAATTCTGCCGCCTCCTCCGGAGTAGTCAGGCACACTCCTGCCCGGTCTGGAATCTCTGTAAAAACCTGTGAGGATGTACCAATATAACCCAATTCACCCTCGACAAGAATCTCTGGATTTACTGAGCGCACATAAACAACCGCCTCTTTTGTTTTTGCCACATTTTCTTCAAAAGAAAGTCTCGCACCATCAAAAATCACTGCATCATATCCTGCAGAAACCGCCTCTTTCACTTTATCCAATGAATAGGTATGATCGGCATTTGAAAAAATGGGGTAATTGTGCTCTTCTCTTAAGCTTTTTACAAGCGCCACCACCTGTCGCACCCCAATCCAGTCCCGCTCCCCCTCTGAAGTACCGATTATAACGGGAACGTGTTCCCCTTTACTTCTCGACACTTCTTGCGCGGCATCAAAAACTGCCCTTAAAGCAACGAGATCGGAGATATTAAAATGTCCAATCGCAACACGGTTCTCTTCTGCCTCTTCAATATATTGACGGAGAAATTTCATAATAATTCTAAGTTGTTCAGTTAACGAGTTCAAAAAACCAACCCATTAACTCGTGAACTCGTTAATCTATAATAATGATCCTATATCTCAAAATATCCCTGAAGAAGATAGTCCTTTGAAAACTTTTCTAATTCATCACGACTGAAATACTCAGTAAAAATCTTGTTCCAGAGTGCTTCTTGATGATGATAAAGGTACTTAATCATCTCCTTTTCCTGCACAAGCGACATTACGGTATCTACCAAATCAAAGCTCACTAAGACATTATTTCCAACCTCATCTTTAAAAAAGTCCCCTACCCAATCAAGATTGTGCCAAAAATGAAGATCGTGATTAAATCCACTAAATATCTTGCCTATCTTTGTGAGATCCTCTTCCGCCTTCTGCCAATGAAGCGCCTCCGGATTAATCCGAGGAACAAAAAGTCTCCAATCATTTTCATCATCTTTTGCCAAATAACGCTGCACTACAAGCCACACCGACTTATTCCCCTCCTCTATCCTTCTGTTTTCAACATCGCCACGCAAAAGAGAAATAAGATTTGCGGCGAACGTCGTAGGCGTCTCCGCACACCGTTTCACCATATCAGCATAAAAGGGAACTTCGTGTAAATAATGCATAATAAGGCTAAGCATCCTCAGAATTTCTCCAGAGATATTAAGCGCAATGGGAAGCACAAATACCACACCGAGCTCTTTAAGGTGACTAATGTTGTGCCACTTCTTTTTTACAAATTCTTCAGCAGATGCCTTCCACCTTTCATCAAGTGCCCTGACAATGACATCTCGCTCCTCAAAATCATAGGGTGTAAGATGTTCATATTGTTTGAAAAACACATTGTTAAGCCACTCGTTCCCTTCAAGGAAACGTAATGCGGAAAAAATCTCAAACACATCCTCTTTTGCAAGCATCTCCTCCACAGAACCATACTTAAGATATTCTAAAATCTTCTTTGGGGGCTCCCGCAATAACAATTCCTTAGCCCTCTCTGTCTTAAGAAAAAAACCCCTTTGTGGTCCTACAAGCTTACTCGCAAGATTAAGTACCCGTTCACAATCCTCCTTACAATCACTCATCGGATTCCCTAAAACTTCAAATAATTTATGATCGTCCGCCTCTATTTTTGAAATAAGCGCATCATACACAGCTTTCGCACTATCCTCACGGGCAACGCCTAGACGCAACAAACGCTCACGAATCTGAGTCTCGTTTTCCACAATGATATACTCCATAACACCTTTGTTTCCCGTAACCTCCGAAAGGCGTCGATCTACTTTAGAAATATAGTCTTTATCTGTCCGAAGTATTTTTGCCAATTTTTCTTGTGGAGACATAATAAAAATTTCTAATTTACAATTTTGAATTTTTAATAAGTTTAAAACTAATTCGAAATGCAAAGATTGAAATTAAAAACTATTCAACTGAAATATCCAAGTTTTTCCATCGAGGATCACTATCGAACTGTTCTTTGGTGAGGATACCTTGTGTGGCACCAACATGCTCGACAACAGAAGTGGCATTAGCCGAAGCTATTCGCACGGCATATGACACATCTCCCTCCCGCATAAGTCCGGCAACAAAACCAGACCCAAATGCATCCCCCGCACCCGTGCGATCAACAACATTCTTCTCTCTAAAAATGCCAACCCTGAACACCTGTTTTCCGTCTGAAATAGTAACTCCTTTAGGTCCATTTGTAACCGCAACTATGCCATCCATGCGCCTATCAAGCTCTTTGAACACAGTGGCCTCATCTTCAAAGGAAATACCAAGAAGTTCTGCGGCCTCTCCTTCATTTAAAGAAAGAAATCGTATGTGCGGCATGGCGTTCAAAATAGCTTGAGGATCCTTTTTAATGTGGTGTCCGGAAGGATTAAACGCAACCTGAATACCATACTCCTTTGCAAAAGAAATAAGACTCGGCAACATCACATAAGACTCTCCCGCAAGAGAAATGTACCACCATTTCGCCCGCAATGCATCAAAATTTAAATCTTCAATCGAAAGCATGTCAGAAGAACCATGATATCCAAGAATAGTCCTCTCGCCACGAGAAAGAAGTATAGTTGAAAGTGCGGTTCCCCTCTCCCGCGTCTTGAAGAGATTATTTATGTCTACCCCCTCCCTTAAAAGATCATCTAGCACCGCCCTACCAAAAAAATCATCTCCTATTTTTGCAACACACGTAGCTTCAAACCCCTGTCGTGCAAAGGTAATACTTGCATTTGCCGCATTTCCACCAATGGTCGCATATACACTGTCCACTTCAAGCTTCTCACCAAAAGGAAATACAAGCGCCTTTTTAAGCGGGGTCTGCGGCCAATCAATCAGAGGATATTCTGCCTCAAGAAAATGATCCCGCGTGGTGGACCCAATACACACAACGTCAAACATAAAAATTAATTTCTAATTTTTAATTTTAAATAAATTTATAATTTTTTAATTTTTAAATTTGAAAACTAGAAATTGATTAAAAATTCTAAATTGAAAATTGGAAATTTTTGTTACCATTCTATTATACGTAAAATTCACCAATAAGAAAAATCCCCTTAATAGAGGAGATTTTTAAAAAGTTAAACAATCGTAACACCGGTAAGCCACGTAAACGCAGAAAAAAGCATTGGGGCAATAGGCACATTCATTACAAACAACACAAGAAGGAAGAAGCCAAGAAAACTGTATCTTTCCACGTGCATTCTCAGCTCATCGGGAAACCAGACGGTAATGAGACGGTGTCCATCAAGCGGAGGAATAGGGAGAAGATTGAGCATACCAAGAGCTAAATTCACAAGCACAATCAAAACAACAAGCAAAAAGAATGGTGACAATGTTTCTACAGATCCACCCGAAGTACAAAGACGAAGAATCAGTGCCCCCACCCCAGCAATAATAAAGTTCACAACAACACCCGCGAGTGTCACACACAATATTCCCAAACGCCTTGGAGATAAATTCTCCTCACTAAACGGTACTGGTCTCGCCCAACCAATTAAAATAGGTGAACGGACTACAAGCAGCAAAAGCGGAAGCACAAACGAACCAATCGGATCAAAATGTGGTAATGGATTTAAGGTAAGCCGCCCCTGGTCACGAGCAGTAGTATCACCGAAAAATAATGCTGCAACACCATGCGCAACCTCGTGAACAATAATAGAAAAAATCAATACCGTCACAATCAAAAGCGACAAAAGCATAAACACCATCTCCTTTTTGTTTTTATAGATGAGCTGTGACTAAAATAGCACACCATGGTGTGCTTGCGCAAAAGAAAAATATGTGCCCTTATTTTTCTTTCCTTTCTAACACCTTTCTCGCCGCACTCTCAATATGCGAAATTCCCATACCATACTTCTCGATAAGCTCCTCTGGAGCCCCAGACTCACCATACACATCTTGCATACCTATAAATTCCATAGGGGTTGGTAGCTGCTTGGCTAAACACTCAGCGATAGCCCCCCCAAACCCACCCATCGTCTGATGCTCCTCCACCGTCACAACTGCTCCCGAACGTCTCGCTGCATCTAAAACTCCCTTTTCATCTAACGGTTTCACTGTGGGCACATTAATCACCGCAACATCAATTCCATCATCATAAAGCTTTTTTGCAGCACAAAGTGCATTATACATTAACGGCCCGGCAACAAAGATGGCAACATCAAACTGTTCCTTCTCCGGGAGCCAAAACCATGCCACCTTCCCTAATTCGAAAGGAGTATCTTGTGTCGTCACAACGGGCGTTTTCTCTCTTGCGAGACGGATATAACATGGACCAGCTGCTCGCGCCATGGCCAAGGTTATACGCTCAGCCTCATACACATCACATGGAACAAAAACTTTCATGTTTGCAAGGACACGCATTGTTGCGATATCCTCAACCGCTTGGTGGGTCGCCCCATCCGGTCCCACAGAAATCCCCGCATGTGAACCTGCAATTTTTACATTCGCATAATTATACGCAACTGTGGTTCGAATCTGTTCCCAATTCCTGCCCGGAGAAAAAGCGGCATAGGAAGAAATAAAAGGAATTTTTCCACTTACTCCAAGCCCGGCGGCAATTGTAACCAGGTTTTGTTCAGCAACCCCTATCTGAAAGAATCGATCAGGAAACTTCTCCGCAAACCCCAAAGAGCGTGTAGACTCTGTAAGGTCAGCGCACAAAACTACGACGTCTTTATTCTCTTCCCCAGCCCTCACCAAGCCAGACCCATATCCATCACGAAGAGGAACTTTTGTTACGTCTCCTTGAAATATTTTTTCCGAAAGTCTCAGTTCAGAGTTCAACATGATAATTAAATTTCTAATTTTTAAATTGAAAAGTTTGAAAATTAAAAATTTATTTTTCTCCTTCACCTTCTCCTTTTCCGCAACACACACCCCCCTTACATATGCCATCAACACATCCCTTCATATCCTTTTCACAACACATCATATCCATGTCCATCTTCATGCTATATCGCTTATGCAACTTAAGAGGAATCGCAAGAATTCCAAAAATCATTGCATTAAACATCCAAAAAATGGGATCGTACCCTAAAAACGTATCCTTATTTACTGCAACCCAAGCAAACACCAAAGACACAAATCCGGCGAGCCACAAAAGGGCTCCTAAAATTTTTCTGCACGCACACACTGTGTGCCACGCATCACATTTCATCATATTAATATGTAATTAAAATTTAACTTTTATTCTTCTTAGCGACCTTTCAAATACAATTTCCAATTTTCAACAAATTTTTGAATTTAAAATTGAAAACTAAAAATTTTTATTGGTGTTCACTCATTATCTTGCCCTGTAATGTCCTTAACTCTTCAAGCGCCTTCTTTGCCTCTTCCTTGTTTGGTGGCTTTCCATGCCAATTAAAGTCCTGTTCCATAAACGAAACACCCTTTCCAGGAATTGTGTGAGCAATAATCATCGTCGGTTTTTCATAAATTGCCTTTGCCTCCGCAATTGCACCCACAATATGAAAAAAGTTGTGCCCATCAATTTCAATAACGTGCCAATTAAATGCTTTGTACTTATCTGCAAGCGGCTCGAGCGGCATCACGTCTTCCGTAAACCCGTCTATCTGAATATTATTTCTATCAATAATGGCAGTAATATTATTTAATTTGTTTTTTCCTGCAAACATTGCAGCTTCCCACGTATTTCCTGCATTATGTTCCCCATCTGACATAAGGCAAAAAATCCGATATTTTTTCTTATCCAACTTCGCAGCAAGCCCCATACCAATCGCCTGTGAAAGTCCTGATCCCAAGGGACCGGATGTGGTTTCAACTCCGGGCAGGGCAGTGCGGTGCGGGTGCCCTTGCAACCGTGTGCCCAATTTTCTCAACGTACCTAGTTCCCATTTCTCAAAATAACCCGCATGCGCCATTGCGGCATATCGAATAGGGCAGATATGCCCGTTTGAAAGCACAAGCCGATCACGATCTGCCCAATCAGGGCGCTTGGGATCATGATTCATTACATGAAAATATAGGGCAGTAAAAATATCCGCCATACCCAATGGTCCAGCAGTGTGCCCAGACCCAGCTTCGAGGAGCATCTCAATCACATCCTGTCGCAACTGGTTTGCGGTCTCCTCGAGTTGTTTTAATTTGCCATCGTGTAATGCCTCCATTTGTTATAAAATCCAAAATTCAAAGCACGAAATACAAAACAATATCAAAATTCAAAAAATCAAATCAAAACGTTTAAAATTTTATCATTTATACTTTGAATTTGTTTCGTATTTGCTGCTTATTATTCCGTGCTTTCTATTGTACTAGAGTTTCAAACATTCATTAATTCTCTATATGCTCCTCCAGGATCACTACTCTTCATGATATATGAGGCCGATACCACAATATTTGCGCCTACCTCTTTCACCCGTTTTGCAGTTTCGGTATTAATTCCTCCGTCTACCTCTAGTATAACATTTGGAAACAGTTTGCGCAGTGTGTAAATCTTCTCTATCGATCCCTCCCCAAACCCCTGACCCGGAGCTCCTGGTATAACGGTGAGTATCTGGACTCCTTTCGTGAGAGAAACCAAATGATCCACACTTTCCACAGAGACATGCGGTGCCAATGAAATCATCACTTCGACCCCCCCCTCACGGCATTTTCGTATCACCTCCTCCGGATTCTCAGACGCTTCGGGATGAAACACAACCCTTCCCACACAAGGTTGTAACCACTGGTCAATAACTAATTCCGGATTCTTAATCATCAAGTGCACCTCAAATCGATGTTCTAGATTCTGAATTCTAGATTCTAGATTCTTAAGTTCACTTGGGTTATTCCACAAAGAATACGTACTATATTCCCCGTCGGTTACATCCAAATGAATCAATCCCCCATATTCTGGAAGACTGCCCTCAATAAAAAGGAGTTGTTCTTTTAATTCGTCAAAGTTCTTTGCATTGATAGCAGGGATGACTTGCATGCGTGTTTTGTATTTGGCATATATCCGCCCTTGGCGGACTGATACTGACCACTAGCTACTCAAAATCTATTTTATTTATTCTCCTCTTGTGTCGCTCCTCCTCTGAAAACGGAAGGGACAACCATAGTTCTATTATTCTCAATGCCTCCTCTGCAATCACAAAACGAGCCCCAAGCGAGAGAATGTTTGCACTGTTATGTTCGCGAGAAAGTCGAATAATATCTTCTGAAAACCCATAGTACACAGTTGCACGTACTCCAGAAACCCTATTCGCCACCATTGCCTCTCCCTGCCCAGAGCCCCCAAAAACAATCCCCCTGCTTTCTGCATCCTGGGCAACAGCTTCAGCAACCGGACGAATAAAATCGGGATAATCGTCGTCAGCATCAAAAGAAAAAGCCCCAAAGTCTTTTACTTCGTGCCCTTTTTCAATAAGAAATTGTTTCACTTTTTCTTTAAGTTCAAAACCTGCATGATCAGTACCAAGATAAATACGCATAGAAAATAGTAAGTAGAAAATAGTAAGTAGAAAGGAAAAGGAGGTTATCCTTCTGTTGTTTACTTACTAGATTCTATTTTCTCACATTA
>CAYLXU010000029.1:0-10567 GCA_964388055.1 uncultured Candidatus Saccharibacteria bacterium
CATGCGGTATACATCTACTACCGGGACAATGGTAACGGATTCGGTTGACGGATTAAATAATGTTACTTTGAGTTTTGGTTGTTGTCTTTCGTAGACGGGAGGACCAATATGGGGAGAGAAAGTTTTTTCGCCTATCTGAATCAGCGACTCTGTTACCTCTACAAAATTTGATTCTCCCTGGATGCCGAAGATCTCCTCATCCCATCCCATAGGGACACCACTTTTGAGAAATGCTTGGATTTGAATACCTATCTTTGTTCCTGCTACATTCTTTGGGATTGTGTATGTGAACTGAATTGGTTTGAACTCTCCCGCACGAAGGAAGAGGGGGCCAAACTTCTGTCTATCATACGTGGTTTTTGGAACTGACCCCTGTGTGTAATTTCCTTGGAGGGTGAGGTAATAGTATACGTCAGATATGCTTTCTGTTTTTGAATGATTTTCAATGGTAAACGTTCCGCGTAATGTTTCACCGCTTTTGTATTCTGTTTTGTCGAGTTTCAGATCTAATATATAAACCTCCCCCATATCAAAGGGCGGATTATCTCCGGTGTCCGTTATGGTAGGTGGAGGAGTGATTACCGGCGTTTCGTAGGTCACATTTGGATCTGGTGGAGGAGGTGGCGCGGATGCACCAGACTCAACTTGTGCAAAGATGATGGCTGGCAAACCGAAGGATAAAATGAGTAATCCAGCAAAGAATTTTTTAATGTTGTGCATATTTTAAGGAATAGCGTTTCACTAAAATTATATCATAGCGTTGTTCTCTTTACATGTGTATACAAAAAAGACGGCATGCCGTCTTTTTTATTAAAGTCTTTTTTGAGGTTTTAGAAAGTTGTCTCGAGAGAGGGAACAAGGGTTTTTATTGCGAGGCCGATTAGGAAGGTGATTACAGCAACGCCGATGCTAAAGATGGATATTTCGAGCGCGCGGCGAAGGAAAGAAGTTTCTAAGAGTACTGCCGAATAAAACGCGAGAAAAAGAATGATAAGAAAAATGGTTGCTCCCATAATTTGAAGGGCGGTGAAAACATGAGAAGAGATAAAGAATGGGGTGACGAGGAGTGTTACCACAAGGAGATATGCAAGACCGGTATAGAAGGCTGCTTTCGGTGCGTTTTTTCCTGGTTCGTGCTGGGCTTGCATGTATGCGGATGCGGCCATGGAGAGGGTTGCAGAAAGTCCCACAATAATTCCCGAGACGGCGACAAAGAGTGGATTCGCAAATGCAAAGGAAAATCCTACAAGCGCCCCTGAAAGCTCAATCAGCCCATCATTTAATCCAAGAACGATATTGCCCATAAAATCTATTCGGTCTTCTTTGATTTGGCTGATAAATTTTTGTTCATGCTCTTTTTCGTGGGCTATGATTTTCTTGATTTCTTCCTGAAGCGGTTGGTCTACCGCGTTTAAGAATGTGGTATATTTTTGGATCATTTCTTTTTCACGTCCTTCGAGGAATTTTGCCGTAAATGTGAGGCCGAATATGGCGCGGATGAGTTTAAAGATGGTTATTTGAAGGCGTGATACAGCGAATCCCTTTTTTTCTGAAAGCTTTTGCCAGAAGAGATAGTCTTCGTATTCCTGTTGGACGAGGCTTTCAAGTATTTTTTTAAATTCCGGATTTGATTCATTTTTCGCGAGTTCTTTGTAGATGATATAGTCGCGATATTGGTTGGAAGCGAAATAATTGGCGTTAAGCATAGTGTAGATTATCGATTGTTTTTTATTTTACTACCTAACTCTAGATAAGTGAATGAAAAAAGTAAGTGGTTGCAATGGGCGTAGCTCTGTGTTAATGTGTTTTTGGTTCGTTTAGTTGTTGCGAGGAGGATATTGTATGCCAGATTCAGACGAGAAGTATATGATGAAATTTTATAGAGATCTTCCTGAGGGAAACGAGACCATGGAGGTGGCCTTTTTGAATATGATTGCGTCTTTGGATAATACCGAGACGATTGCTAATAGAGGAGTTGCGCTTAGTCAGGTTTCTTCCGAACTTGCTCTTGCGATTGCCGAAGTGAAGCAAAAGGCAATTGAGGAGTTCGCTGAAAAAAATAGAGAAACAACACTTGCGGGTACTCGTCGTGTCCATGAGGATGCTCTTGCGCAACAAAAATCATCATAAATAAAATCGCCCTAAACGGGCGTTTTCATTTGGTAATCATTTTTTGATAGATTTGCTCGCAAGAGCGTCTATTTTTTTCGAAACAAAGGAACATGTGAATGGCCCCTAGCGGAACGTTGGTTGCAAGAAGTAGGAGCATTAGACCAACGAAATGAGGATAATGACTGCTTTGGGCAAGTCCTCTTTCAACGAAGAGTCCATACAGCAGGAGGAGTGAGATTCCTGTCCAAACTGTTTTAAGTACAATAGACAAGATGTTTGGCACAAGAGATCGAATGTGACTGCGTTTTATAAAGGCAATAAGATATACGAATTCTCCTACAAGAAGAGATGTTAAGATGAATAACGCAATTCCTGAGACCGTGTCTACAGACCCCTCTTTTTTTATGATCAAGATAATTCCAGCAGTCCCCCAAAACGCAATAAACATGTTTACGCTCAGATAGAGACCGCTTACAACACCAAGCAAGAATTCTCCCAATATGGTGAGGAATTGTTTCAAGGCCTTTCACCTCTTTCTGTGAGCTGTCTACACAGTAGAACTAATTTTTATATCTGTCAATAGTATGTTTCAACGATGGGGACAACCAGCCCAACAACAAGGTCGGCGTTTTCCTTTTTTAAGATCCCCGCGTGCCCTTTCGATTCGGCGACTTCTTGTTTCCGGAAGTCTTGCAGATTCAATCCAGCAAATCCACTCATTACGTGCAAGAGGTGTAATATCTTCCCATGCTGCAAGTGCGGCAAAATCAGAGGCAAATATGCTTTTTAAGTCTGTTGGTGTCTTGTGAACCGGGCCGGATGAAACACCTATTTTTGGCATATGGATTCGAATTGGGAGGATATCACTATGACAACAATGACAATGCTTGCGATATTCCATCAACGGCAAGCTCCACCCAGACAAGGAATAGCACAATTATAATGGCGGCAATTGCTAAAATTCGATGCATAGGGTTAGTAAGTTTTCTCGCTGCGAGATCTATACCGAGACCAGCGCCGAAAAGGAGAACGCCCATGACCAAAAAATCGCCTGGCATCCAGTCCCAGCCTCCACCTCTACCGCCATAAATTTCTGCATTCGGATTAAGTAATGTTAATACTAAAGGTATAAGTAGTATAATTCCTGCCACCAATACGATGCGAGTGATGTTTTTGAAGTTCTTCATATTTCCTCTCCCGCCTTCTCGAGATCAGTAATTATAATTTTTTTCATCTTGAGCATTGCCGGCGTTGTTTTTTCTGGGTTCTTAGACATAAGCTCTCCCATATTAGCAGGTATGATCTGCCACGATACGCCGTATTTATCCTTTAGCCAGCCACACTGTTCGGATTCGGGCATGGCGGAAAGTTTTTCCCAGTAGTAATCAATTTCTTCTTGGTCTTTGCAGTTAACAATGAAAGAAACGGCTTCGTTGAATTTAAAACTGTGCATTTTATTGCTTCCGTCCATTGCTGCAAACCACTGATTTTCAAGCATAAAATCAGTAAACATAATTGCGTCTTCTTTATTTGGTTCCATGCCGGCAGGATAGCGGGCAATAGTGCCACGCTTTGAGTTCTTAAAAACAGACAAATAAAAATCTGTTGCTTCTTCTGCCTTGTCGCAGGTATCAGTAATAAAGAGAAGCGATGGAATGATGGGTGGGCGTTTTTCACCTTCTGGATTTGTGCAGATCAACTGCCACGAAAAACCGTACTTGTCTTGTATCCAACCATATCGTTCGCTAAATGGATACGTATCTAAAGGCATGAGTGCCTTGCCACCCTCTGAAAGTTTCTCCCATATTTTATCAATTTTCTTTCGGGCATCTTTATCCCGTGATGGATCGAAATTAACTATTATGGAGATTGATGGGTTGAACGTAAAGAGCGGTCCCGCGCTGATTGCTTGAAATTCAAATCCCATGATTTCAAACCCCACAATATCGCAGTTACCGGATGGAGTGTCTTTGATTTGAGTTTTAAAGCTTACTTTTGAGTCGGGGAATGCTGAGACGTAAAATTCAGCAGCTTCTACAGCTTCTTTATCGAACCACAAATGTGGTGTAATTTTTTGCATAGGTTAAAAACTCAGTTTTTCCTGATCCCACACTAAAAGTTGAGATCTGATGAGGTGTGGGTTGTCTTTGCTAAGACTTTGGTAGATCGAAGGCGGAGGGTACAGGATTTGGTCACAGCTCATTCTGCGGATGGACGCGACCCCGGCTCAAAAATTTTTCTAAAGAAAAATTTTCTCCGCCTTTCAAATCCTATTCGTCGCAATGATGCTTCGCGGGGACAGCCATTCAAGGCTGTCCTTGCGAATCATTGCGGAGGGTACAGGATTTGAACCTGTGAGGGGTTTCCCCCAACTAGTTTTCAAGACTAGCGCCATAAACCGCTCGGCCAACCCTCCAATGTGTTGAAAGTATATACTGTTTTGTATTTTTTTGAAAGCCCAAGAAGTTGACCATATAACAAATTCTGTGGTATTATAAGTTCAGCAGCTAGTTCATGGATGGGCTAGTTTTTTTGAAAAGAAAGGGGATGGGTCACATGGTACGAATGTATGCGTGGACATTGTTGTTTCTCTTTTTGTTTTGCGGCATTGCACGTGCGGAGGAGATCACTCTTCCTTTGCCTAATATTCCGCAGAATGTACAGCTTCCGTCTGAGATATTGAGCCGTATTCCAAGGGTTCCGTCATTAAATTTGTCTATTCCCACACCAAAAGAGTTTTTCTATCCGTGGAATCCGAATTTGATGTTTGTGGATAGTGAGGACAATCCTGCATTTCTTCCATATATCATGAATCGCGGGTTGAGGCAGAATAATTCTTTTTTTGTAACGAAGTTTCACTCCGTTACCGTTCCTTGGCTTTTTGATGATGAAGATATGAGGGGGTATCCTTCTCCTTTGTATATAATGGAGCGAGGAAATGGGAATGTGTTTGGGTTTCACAAAGGCGGTGCACTTGGGGTAACGAATCGAGATGTGTTACTGCGTGCTGGGGATGACTATTTTCGTGTGTGGGAAAGAAATACTCGTTCGAGTCCCATTTCGTTGCACGCACCGTCGTTGCCGTATTCTCCACTTTCGTTGGGGTTTCAGGGGCGAGAGGCACGGTTTCAGTATACGAGAAAGTTGTCTGACAACTGGTATATTGGTGGGGGAATTCTTGGGCACACTCCAATTTCGGTGGTTGTCGCAAATCCAGGGGGTGCATTGTTTACGGGATATGGGGAAATGAGTGGGCAAGACATCGGGGTGCTTTATGATACTTGTTCAGGAATTCGTGTAGGACTTCGTTTGAGTCGTGTTGCGCAACGCGGCACCCTCATTGCTGGCGAGCGACTGATTACAAGTCATCCATGGTATGGGCGCGCACACGATGTGTTGAATAAGATCGAGACGACAGTGAATCAGATCCCTGATTCGATTGCTATTAACGCCGATTCTGTCATTACTGTGGCGGAAGGTACGTTTGAAGACGGATTGCCGTTGTATACGACCGATGCGTTTTTGCAGGCGCAGTATCGGGCACAGTTTAATGAGTTCGCGAAAGAGTTTCGAGAGTGGGCGGACGAGAATCCAAACATTCAGATTCCGTCTGAATTTCGAGATGAGGCGCGACGGAGACTCGCCGACTTGCGAGGAAGACTGAATGGGTTGGCGCAGCCCCACTACTTCAATGTTTCTTCAAACATGAACAGCGCAACCCTGGATTTTGAGTGGAATATTTCAAGAAACACAACCATGTTTTTGGATTACCAGGTAATAAAGCTCGACAAGGTTGGAACATTTCAGAATGGTGCAGCAGGTGTGCGTCATCGGTTTGACAAGCATTGGAATCTTGATGTGTCGTTTCGTGGAACATCTCCGAAATTGGAGCTTGGGTATCACAATGGGGATTTGGACGTGAAGTTGACTCACTGGAGGAATTCATTTCAAGTGTTGGATCGCGTGACTGGTCCGTCCTCTGTGACGCAGCTGGATATGCAGGTGAAATTTTAAAAAAGAAAGAAGCCGCCGTGTAGTACTGGTGGCTTTTTGTTTGTGTTATAATAAATATAAAGATTTTGTTGACGTTTTCTGAAAATTACGGTACCATTTTGTATAAAATAAATTTTACTTCTAGATTCTATTTTCTGAATTCTAGTTTCTAAAACTATGGCAGGAGTACCAACAAAACATCATTCAAAGTCAAAAGTTGGCCGCAGGCGATCCCATTTGGCTCTTACTGCAAAAAACCTCATTGTGTGCAAAGAGTGTGGAGCAGCAACACAGCCCCATCGTTATTGTGCAAATTGCGGGTATTATAAAGGTAAAGAGGTGAAGCCTCGCATTGCGAAACTTGTTGAAAAGAAGAAGTAAGTTATAACATAGTTTGTGTACAGCATTGTACACCCTTCGATATAACCTCTGGTTATTTCAGGGTGCCCAATTTGGTAATATTCATCTCACTCATAAACAAAATTGGCATGGCAACACGTCATCTTGCGCGAACGGTAGTTCTACAATCCCTCTATGAATGGGATTTTTATGGAAAGAAAGCCGATCTTTTAGAGATTGTTGAACGCAATCTCGAAGAGTTTGCTCCTGGTATTGATGAGCCTGAATTTGTGTATAAAATCATCAACGGGGTCATCTCTCATCTTGATGATATTGATAAAGTTATCACCAAGACTGCGCCAGAGTGGCCCCTTGAGCAGATTGGGGTTATTGACCGAAATGTATTACGCATAGGTCTTTATGAACTTTTTTATGCAGACAAAGCAGAGGTTCCGCCCAATGTTGCGATTAATGAATCCATAGAGCTCGGAAAAACATTTGGGGGCGCTTCAAGTGGAAAGTTTGTGAATGGTGTACTTGGTACCGTATACCGTCAGATGACGGAAATACAAGGAGGAGACATGGAGCAAAAAGAAGAGACTAAAGAGGATCTTGAGGTTAACAACGAATAATAAACAATTTTCAATTTTTAATTTTCAGTTTCCAACCAATTTATAATTTTAAAATTTTCAAATCGAGAATTTGTTAAAAATTGTAAATTGAAAATTAGAAATTCTTTCTGATGCTTGATCATAGGGAATTTGAGGGAAAATTAGGTATTGTTTTTTCGAACAAGGATATTTTAACGGAGGCGCTCACTCATCGCTCTTATTTAAATGAGCATTCGTCGTGGCGACTTCCTCATAATGAGCGTTTGGAGTTTTTGGGTGACGCAGTGTTAGAGCTTGCAGTTACCCGTTTTTTGTTTTCGAAATTTCCTGATAAGCCAGAGGGGGAGCTGACAAGTTTGCGTGCGGCGCTTGTAAACACTGATGCGCTTGCGGAAGTTGCGCGGAAACTAGATTTGGAAAGATTTATTCTTCTTTCTCGTGGCGAAGCGGCGAATGTGGGAAAGTCAAAGAAGAATATCCTCGCTGATGCGCTTGAGGCGTGTATTGGGGCGGTCTATCTTGATCAGAGTTACGAAAAAGCCGAGGAGTTTGTGGGGGTGTATGTACTTTCCGAGCTCGAACACATTCTTGCTACATCACGATATCGTGATGCAAAAAGCGTATTTCAAGAAGAGGCTCAGGCACGGGTGGCGGTAACCCCAATATATAAAGTAGTGAATGAGTGGGGTCCGGACCATGACAAGCGTTTTCTTGTAGGCGTGTATCTTAAAGATGAGCTTGTGGCAACAGGGGAGGGTGCCTCTAAACAAGAGGCAGAAACAAATGCAGCTCGCGAAGGACTTATCGTGAAGGGGTGGGACAAGGAATAATTCAAAATGCAAAAATCAAAATTTAGGTACCCCTTCGGGATGGTTTTAGATTTTTTATGTTAAGGTCCATAGAACTTATTGGGTTTAAATCGTTTGCGAATAAGACTACGTTGGAGTTTCCTGCGCGTGTTACTGGTATTGTTGGTCCAAACGGATCAGGCAAATCAAATGTTGTAGACGCGTTTCGTTGGATTCTTGGAGAACGTGGTGCACAGAACCTCCGCTCCGAAAGTCAGGGGAGTCTTATTTTTTCCGGAAGTCACAAAAAGGCAGCAATGTCTTTTGCCGAAGCTCGCCTTCATTTTGATAATCGGAATAGCGTATTTCCAATAGAATTTTCTGAGTTTTCCATTGCAAGACGTGTGGAGCGCGATGGCGTCTCTCGTTTCTTTTTGAATCAAGAAGAGGTGCGTCTTAAAGATTTGATTGAAATGTTTGCGCGAGCAAAGATTGGAACAAAAGGGGTAACGATTATCAATCAGGGCGAGGTAGATCATTTTATCAAAGTAACTCCCGAGAAGCGCAAGGAGCTTATTGAAGAAGCAATCGGGCTTAAGGAGTACCAATTGAAGCGAGGTGAGGCGATGGCAAAGCTTACATCCGCAGAGCAGAATCTTACGCAAACCAAGACACTTCTTGATGAAATTACTCCCCATCTTCGTTCTCTGCGAAGGAGTGCAGAGCGTTATGCTCGTCGGGAAAGTATTGAGGCAGAGCTTGCGAATGTGCTACATAGCTACTTCTCACTTATTTATCATGAAGTAGAGGAAGGGGTGGTGCGTGGAGAGCGAGAACTTTTTCATGCGCACGGTCTTGTTGCGGAAAAGATGCGCGTGCTTGAAGCGGAAGAGTCAAAGTTGAAGGGGGTGACTGTGAACGCAGACAGAAGCGTTCTCCATGTGGTAAAGCAGTTGAGGAGAGAGCGGGAACAGGAACGCAACACACTACTTGAAAAGCTTTATGCGCTCGAGCGGGAACTTGCAAAAAGTTTTAAAGAGCAAAAAGTGGTTGGTGAGCCATCATATGCCGCCTTGCGTGGTGTCTTGGCAAAGGTAGAAGAAACGTGTGAAACTCTTCTCAGTGAAGCAAGGGTTGAGGCGCTTCATACATCGTTGCGGGACATTTTAAAGCATATTCGTGGACTTTTTGCCATACCTCACGAAGAAAAAGACTCCCTTTCTCTTAACACATACGAGGCAAAAAAACGTGAGTTGGAGGATGCCATTCATGTGCTCGAACAAGAGCTTGAAGATTTAAATAAAAAAGAAGAAGAGGAGGAGCGGGTGTATGAAGAGAAAACGAGATCGTTTTCCATGGCGCTCCAAAACGTGGATGCACTGAGAAAAGATCTTTTTTCACTTCGTGCGCGTGAGGATGGGCTACGTCTTGATGCTGAAAAGCTTCGTTTGAGGGTCGAGAATGTAAAGGAAAAAATGCGTGAACATAGCATTTCGTTTGACGCCTTTTTAGAAAAGCATAGGCAGACGCAGCTTGTTTCCGTGGAGAGTAGGGTTGGGTTAGAGGAAAAGATTGCGAGATATAAAAGAGAGTTGGCGTCGATAGGAGATGCGGACGATGCGCTTCTTGCGGAACTTAAATCTACCGAAGATCGTTATGTATTTTTAACTGAGCAGACCACCGACCTCGTGCGCGCATCTGAAGACTTGAGAAAACTTATTACCGAGCTAGATTATAAGATAAAGACAGACTTTGATGTTGCGACCGAAAAACTTAATAAAGAGTTTACCACGGCATTTGGGATGTTATTTGATGGGGGAAAGTCTCGATTGGTGGTAACGAAGGGGGTTTCAGATGAGGCAGAAGGGGATATGCCGATGGGTGTGGATATCAAAATCGATCTTCCGAGGAAAAAGATAACAAGCTTGGATATGCTTTCAGGAGGAGAGCGGACACTTGTTGCTCTCGCATTCATGTCCGCGCTTGTTGCTGTGAGTGAGCCACCTTTTCTTGTGCTTGATGAGGTGGATGCCGCCCTCGACGAGCAAAATGCAGTAAAATTCCGCGAAATCATGAAGGGGCTTGCGAAAAAGACACAATTTGTTATTATTACTCACAATCGTGCGACCATGGAGGGGGCCGATGTTTTGTATGGCGTCACCATGGCAGACGACGGGATATCAAAGATTCTGTCACTTAAATTAAGTTAACTCAACGAAAAATGTTAAGAATTCGATTAAATCGTGTCGGCAAAAGGCATCAGTCCACGTATCGTGTGGTGGTGTTGCCTCAGCGCTCAAAGCCAAGGGGAGGAAAGGTAAATGAAGATCTCGGATGGTGGAATCCTCATACCGGGAAGCATGGTCTCTCCGGCGAGAGGGTTTCTCATTGGCTTAAAAATGGAGCTCAACCATCGGAAACGGTGCACAACTTGCTCGTGCGCGCCGGGCTTGTGCAAGGAAAAAAGGTAGCTGTACACAAAAAGAAAAAAGAAGGTAAGAAGAAGTAATATTGACAAACATCTGTTTTTATGATAGGATGGGATTATTATTGTGAATCTCCAAGTATTTCTCTGAGGAGTGAAAGGTCGAGCAAATTACAACCTTAAGACATATCGATATTATGGATACAATGTCAGATCAGGCTTTTCTTGAATATTTGATCAAGTCAATCGTAGATCATCCGGAAGATGTTCGCGTTGATCGCAAGGTAGATGAAATGGGA